>NZ_CP046183.1 GCF_012567545.1 Enterobacteriaceae endosymbiont of Donacia fulgens | reverse complement strand
TATTTTTAATTTATCTTTTTTTATTAAAAGTAATATTCATATGTATTAAATTATACATTTTTTTTTTTTTTTTACAATATATAAAAATAATAAAGATTATGTTTTTTTATAATATACAAAATATTAAAAAAGATTATATTTTTTTTTTGTTAATGTTTTTTTTTACACATCTAAACTACTTGCTATCCCGAGTTTTACTACTTGCTATCCCGAGTTTTACTACCTGCTATCCCGAGTTTTACTACCTGCTATCCCGAGTTTACTACTTGCTATCCCGAGTTTACTACTTGCTATCCCGAGTTTTTATTACTTTAATAACTTATATATTTTTTTTAAAAAATATTTGACATTTAAAAATAAAATATTTATTATTAAAAAATAACTTTTTTTTTAAAAGTAAAAATTTTATCCATCTATTTTCTATAGATAGATAATATTATTTAATTAATTCATATATTAAAATAATAGTAATTTAAAATTAAAATTATTTATTTTTATCTTTGTGTCTTTTTTAGATATAAAATTTGTTATAATTTAAATGCGTAAAAAATTGATTTATGATAGAATTAATCTATTAATTAAAAAAAGTAATATTTTAAAAAAAGAAGAAAAAAAACCTGAATTTTTTTTTTATAATTCTATTAAATATATAAAAAATAAAAATATTAATATAAAGAAATATTTTCCTAATATTTCAAAAAATAAAAGAGCTATACCTAATATTATATTACGTAGCTCTCTTTTTGGGGTAATAAGAAAAGGGCAAAGAAAATATGAAAAAAATATTTTAAAAACATCACTAAATGGTTTTTTTATACGTTTTACAGGAGAAAATTTAGATCAATCTGATTTAGATGTTTGGTTAGAATGTTTATACTTATTTTCACAAGTACCTTTAGGGGAAAAAGTAGTTTTTTCTACTTATTCTTTTCTAAAATCAATAGATAGAAAAACAGGTAAAAAAGATTATGAATGGTTAAAATCATCTTTAATAAGACTATCTATCTGCAGTATAGAAATAAATTATAAAAATTGTTTTTATATAGGTCATTTATTACATGAATGGTATAGAAATGACAAAACAAAAGAAAATATTATTTTTTTAAATAAAAATATAGTATCTTTTTTTATAGATTCTATGTGGACAGCAATTTCTTTAAAAGAAAGGAAAAAATTAAAAGGTAGACAATTATCTCAATGGATTCATTGTTTTTACTGTTCTCATAATCCTCCATCACTTTATAAAGTTATTACTCTAAAAAAACTATGTGGAAGTAATACTAATATATTATGGAAATTTCGACAAATTTTAAAAAAATCTCTGTATGAAGTTTCTTCGGCAACTGGATGGAAAAGTTGGATTGATAAAAATGATATTGTTCATATTATTAAATAAAATATATATTTTTTTATAATTTATATGTTAAATTAAATTTATTAATTAATTAACTCATAAAAAAATGTTAAAAATAATTAAGAAAAATATTTATAATAATAAAAAAAATATTATTATAAATGATAATATCAATAATTTTATAAAAAAAAAAAAATTTCAACATAATTTTTTAAAAAAGAAAAATTTTTATAAAAGTATTGCTTTTTTAGGCCCTATGGGAAGTTACTCACATTTAGCTACATTATTTTATATTAAGAAAAATTTTTTTAAAAAAACTTTTCTTAATATAAGTTGTCATAATTTTACAGAAATTTTTTTTTTTATTAAAAATAAATTTATTAATTTAGCTATAGTACCAATATATAATAATTGTACTGGGTTAATTAAAGAAGTATCTATATTATTAAAAAAAAACTATTTTTTATTCATAAAAAATAGTTTTTTCTTACCAATACAACATTGTCTAGTTTCATCTAAAAAAAATATAATTTTAAATAAAATAGAAAAAATTTTTAGTCATGCAGAACCATTAAACCAATGTAGTATATTTATTAATAAACATCCTCAATGGGAATTAAAATATTGTTCAAGCTCTTCTTTAGCAATGAAACTAATTAAATTTAGTTCATCTGAAAAATCAGCAGCAATAGGTAATAAAATATCTGCAAAATTATATAATTTATATATTTTAAAAAATAAAATATCTAATATTATAAATAATAAAACTAATTTTTTAGTTTTAGAAAAATTTTAAAATAAAATTAAAAAAAATTTTCTAAAAAATATTATTTTAATTTAATTAAATAAAACTATTTATCCTGAACACAAAAAAAAGAAAAAATATTACCAGTAATTCCTTTATCAATATCACCATTTAAAAAATTAATATGAAAATGTAATGGATCTCTAAAATACATATTAACAATAGGTGTTGATGTCCACATTAAATTAAATCTATCAACTATAGGCCATCCATAATTACTAAGTAAATCATCACCTGAATGAACATTATAAAATTCTAATAATTCAGATTTTGTTGGTAATCGAGAATTTTGTGATTTACAATATGATTCTGCATTATACCAATTAAACTTTGACCAATCTTCATTTAAATAATTATTTACCTGATCTCCTAATCGTTCTGTACTTAAAATTGGTCTTTTAAATTTTATCCCATTAACAAACAAAAATTCAGTCATATGACCATACATTCTAGCCCGGGGGGTATTAGGACTAGTAGATACTGTAAAAATTAAATTGACTGTTTTAGTAATATAATCATTTGCACTAATTTCAAGAGTAGTACGAACCCCAATACCGTGGGGGTCAGATACTTTAAGTTTTAATTCCCCATTTATATCTGTTGTAAATAAAAAATTATCATTATCATCAGATTTTTGATTAGTAATATCTTCAATATGTATTTTACCACTATCTTTTCTAATATCTCCTTGTCTATCTTTAGCAACAACATTTCTTATTTGGATATTAGAAAATTTGAACCTTTTACCATGCTTATCATAAACTGTTATTAAAAATGTAATGGGTTGACTAACTTTTGTAATAAGAATTTGAGGATTAGTTTTTAATACCATATTATCTACTGAAGGAGAGATAAAATTAATTTTAGTACTAAGATTTTTGTTAATTACATCACCAATTTTTACTTTTAATGAAACTTGACCAGCAGATGAACTAGTTATTAATGCAAAATATGTTCCTTTAGGATCTTCAGTAACATGCCCGAAATGTATATTATGTTTATCTGATAAATTACCTTTTTCTACTATAAAATGAACATTTTTCATATTTGTTAATAATTCATTATTATTATCTCTAGCTTCAAAAACTATTTTTGCTTCTTCAGAATTAACTAATATTTTTTTAGGAAAAACACTTAGAGTAGAAAAATTTTTATTTACTAAAGGATATAAAGTTTTTATCATAACATATGATATTTTTTTATTACCTAATACATCATCTACAATAATTTTTAATATTAAAGTATTATTTTTAATATTTTCAAAATCATAACTTGGCATATTTATAATATAATCATGATTATATAATCTAATTGAACCTCCCTGTTTATAAAAAACATTATCTATTTTAAAAGAAGTATTTTTAATATTATTAACAGAACTAATTTTTAATCCTAAAAAATGTTCACTTCTAGGAAAACCAATAATTTTTTTTTTTGTAGATAATTTAATTAAATATTTTTTTCTACTTTCTAAAAAAATATTATTGTTTCTATTAACAAAATCATATTTATGATCATAAGATGACGAAAAGATATCATTAATTTTTGTATGAATATGATTATAAAATGAAGAATTTAAATTTAAATTAATATTTATACCAAATTGTAAATTACTTTGTCCTAAAAAGGTGTGAGATTTTTGTATAGTAAAATTTAAAAAGGGTATTGGATTATAATTAATAGAAAAAGAGAGAATAGAAGGAGAAGATAATTTTTTATAATTTTCTTTTTTAAATTCTATGTTCCCAAAATATTTTGAATAATCAAAATTAAATATTAATTCTGGTAATTTAGGAAAGTAACCCTCTATTCTAAAATCCCATCCTGTAGCTGGCCTTGAAAAAAAATCATCATCATTTAAATTATTAAAAATAGTTTTTTTTTGATTTAAAATATTTGAATGCCACCATCTACTTAAACCATAATATATATTAATATTTAATTTTAAAAACTCTTTCCAAAATTCCCCACCTATTCCTATTCTTGTATTTTCTAATGAAATATCATAATCTAAAAAACTGTTTATCCCAAATAAATAATTATTATCAATAGATATTTTTCTTATACCAAAACCTAAATTATTTTGTATTCTATTATCAGTCTCGTGTATATTATTTTGTAAAAAAAAAACATAATTTTCATTTTCTATAAGAGGTAATAACAAACTAGCTTCAGAATTATTTAAATTTAAATTTTCATCTAAATTAATCCTTATTAAGGATTTACCATTTATTTCAAATTTATTAAATATTTTATAGATACTTAATTTAATTTTATTATTTATTTCGTTATTAAATATATTTAATAAATTTAATTTAATATTTTCTATAAATACTTCTTTATTAGAAAAATTATTAGAAATATTATTCTTCATTGTTAAATAGTAATAAAAAAATTTTTTTTTGTAATCTATACTAGATTTTTTTTTTTTATCTAAATAAAAATTTGGATTATAATTATTTAAGTAATTATTTTTATTAGAATTTTTTTTTATGTTATTCCAAAATATTTCGTATTTATTTAAATTTTTATTAAAAATAATATTATTTTTAATAAAAAAAAATTTTTTTAATATTTTTTTTGTACTTTTTTTATTAAAAATATCAATGTATATATATTTTTTATTTAAAATAATGAAAAAATATTTTTTCTTTATTTTTTCTAGTAAAGGTATTTTTATCTTTAATATATTAATATTTTTTTTATTTGTTGCTATTGCTATTAATGTGTTGTTAGGAAATAAAAAATATATTATAGAAAAAATTATTAGTATTGTTTTTAATTTATTTAAAATTTTTAAGAAAAAATTTTTTTTCAT
>NZ_CP046182.1:351679-460881 GCF_012567545.1 Enterobacteriaceae endosymbiont of Donacia fulgens | reverse complement strand
TTTAAAATCCAAATTAAATAAAATTTAATTTAATATAATTTTGTTATAAAAAAATATAATTATTTTATATAAAATATTTTAGTAAAATAATTTTATATTATAATTTTTTTATTTATTTAAATATTTTAAAATATCTAAAGATAGTTTTTCTATACCAATATTTTTTTTAGATGAAATAAAATAAAATTTTTTTATAAATTTATATTTTATTAAAATCTTTTTACTATAATAAATTAAATTATCTTTATTATGTGGTAAATCAATTTTATTTAAAATAAGCCATTGTTCTTTTAAAAGAAATTTTTTATTATATTTTTTAATTTCATAATTAATTATATTTACAATATCAAATATAGATGAATTATTTTTAATATTAATCATAGATATATCTATAAAATGTAATAATAAATTACAATATTCAAAATGTTTAATAAAATTTAATCCTAAACCTTTACCAAGAGAAGATTTTTTTATAATACTAGGGATATCTAATATTGAAACAAAAGAATTATTTAATTTATTTTTAATAATACCTAAAATAGGTTTAGTAGTTGTAAAAAAATAATTTCCGGTTTTAGTATTAGCAGAAGATATTTTTTTTATAAATGTTGATTTTCCTGAATTAGGTAAACCTAAAACACTTATATCTGCTTTTAAAATAAATTCTAATTTTATTTTTTTTTTTTCTCCTAGAATACCTTCAGTTTTTTTATATGGTGTTCTATTTATAGAAGATTTAAAATTAATATTACCTAATCCTCCATTTCCTCCTTTTGCTACTAAAAAAACTTGTCTATTTTTTTTTAATGATATAAGAACTATTTTTTTTTTTATATCAATAATATTTGTACCTATTGGTACTCTAATAAATAAATTTTTACCATTTTTTCCTGTACATTGATAATTTTGTCCTTTAAATCCATCTTGAGACATATAATTTTTTTTACAATGAAAATTATTTAAGTTATTAATATTATTATCAGATATAAAATATATATTACCTCCTTTACCTCCATTACCTCCATCAGGTCCCCCTTTAGGAATAAATTTTGCACGATGAAAACTAATACATCCGTTACCTCCTTTACCTGCTTTAATATTTATAATAGCTTCGTCAAAAAATTTCATTATAACTCCATTTTATTAAAAAAATATATTTTATTAATTAAAAAAAATTATTTTCTATTTAAATATAATTTAGAATTAAATAGAAACAACATTAATATATTTTTTTTTTTTTATCCCCTTATTAGTAAATTTAACAATTCCTTCTATTTTAGAAAATAAAGTATGATCTTTACCACATCCTACATTATCTCCAGCATGAAATTTATTACCTCTTTGTCTTATTAAAATATATCCTGGTTTTACTTTTTCTCCTCCAAAGCATTTAATTCCTAATCTTTTAGAATGTGAATCTCGACCATTTCTGGAGGAACCTCCAGCCTTTTTATGTGCCATAAATTATTTTCCTATATTGAATATTTAATTTTAAGAATTTTTATATTAGTAAATAATTGACGATGTCCTTGTGTTTTTCTAAAATGTTTTCTTCTACGAAATTTAATTATCTTAATTTTTTTATTTTTACCATGTAAAATTAATTGTGCTATTATTTTAGCTCCTGGAATAATAGGATTTCCTATATTAATTTTATCTTTATTATATATTATTAAAACATTTTTAAATTCAATTTTATCTCCAATATTACCTATAATTTTTTCTACTTTAATAGTTTGACCTTGAATAACTTTATATTGTTTACCACAACTATCAAAAACAGCATACATTTATTATTATCCTTATAACATATTTAAAAAAATAATTAATAATATAAAAAATATAATATAATAAAATTATTTAATAATTTTTATGTTATTAATCTTTTTATTTTAATCTTTTTATTTTTGCACCTAAGGAAATTAATTTTTTTTCTATATCTTCATATCCTCTATCAATATACTCAATATTATCAATAATAGTTATCCCAGTAGCAATACATCCAGCTAAAACTAAACTAATTGATGCTCTTAAATCTGTAGCTTTAATTTTTGTACTATAAAGTGATGAAACTCCTTTACAAAATGCTTTGTTATTTTTTATAAAAATCTTTGCTCCCATTTTATTTAATTCATGTATATATAAAAAACGATTTTCAAAAATAGTTTCTTGTACTATACTAAATCCCGAAGCAATACAATTTAATAAAGTAAATTGAGGTTGCATATCTGTAGGAAAATTAGGATATGGTCCTGTTATAATATTAACAGCTTTAGGTTTTTTATTATTCATATTAATACTACACCAGTTTATTCCTGTTTTAATCTCTGCTCCTGAATATTTTAATTTTTTTAAAACTATTTTTAAATTTTTAGGATTAGTATTTTTACATAAAATATTTCCTCTTGAGATTGCAGCAGCTATTAAAAAAGTTCCTGTTTCTATTCTATCATCCATAATTGTATAAATACCTCCTCTTAATTGTAATACACCTTTAATTATTATTTTATTAGTCCCAGCTCCTTTAATATTAGCTCCCATAATATTTAAAAAATTAATTAAATCTTTTATTTCTGGTTCTCTTGCTGCATTATCAATAATAGTTATATTTTTAGCATAAATTGCAGCTAAAATAATACTAATAGTAGCTCCTACACTACTTTTTTTCATTATAATATGAGATCCTTTAAATTCTTTATCTATAGATCCGATAATATAATTATTTTTTATATAAATATTAGCACCTAATTTTTGTAAATATTTGATATGTAAATCAACAGGTCTTATACCAATAGAACAACCTCCTGGTAAAAATATATTTATTTTTTTTAAACGAAATAATAAAGGACTTACTAACCAAATAGAAGCTCTAATTGATTTTATTAAATTTTTTGGAAAATTAAAATTATTGTATAAATTACTTGCATTAATTATTAATGATTTACTGTTTTTAATTTTTACTCCTAAATGTAAAAATAATTTTATTACTACATCTATATCTTTTAATTTAGGAATATTTTTAATTTCAATTACTTCTTTTATTAAAAGTGATGCAAATAAAATTGGTAAAGCTGCGTTTTTAGATCCAGAGATATTAACTTCTCCTTTTAGTTTTACTGGACCTTTTACTATAAATTTACCCATATTTTACTCTGAAAAAACTAATAAAATTTTAAAATAAACAATAATAAATTTTAATATTTTATAGATTATTAAGATAAATAGTTTTTCTAATTAATTTACAAAAAATTAATTAATAAAATTTAATTTTAACGTTTAGAAAATTGAGGACTACGTCTAGCTTTTCTTAAACCTACTTTTTTACGTTCTACTTTACGATCATCACGTGTTATAAATCCTGCTTTTTTTAAATCTTTTCTAAAAAAATTATCATATTTTATTAATGCTCTTGTAATACCATGTCTAATAGCACCTGCTTGTCCTGAAGTACCTCCCCCTTTTACAGTAATATATAAATCTAATTTATTATTCATTTTTATTAATTCTAAAGGTTTCATTATCATGATAATATATGTTTTTCTGGAAAAAAAAATATTTATATTTTTTTTATTAATTAAAATATTACCATTACCTTTTTTAATAAATACCCTAGAAGAAGAACTTTTTCTTCTTCCTGTTGCATTATAATCATAATTAGTTTTTTTCATTAATTTATATCCTTAATAATATGATTAAATATTCAAAATATTTTGTTTTTGTGCTATATGTTTATGTGTTAACCCAGAATAAACTTTTAATCTATTTAACATTAAAATTCCTATTTTATTTTTAGGTAACATTCCTTTAACAGAATGTTGAATTATTTTACAAGGATTTTTTTTAATTAATTTTTCAAATGAAATTTTTTTTAATCCTCCAGAGTAACCACTATGATTAAAATAAAATTTATTTTTTTTTTTATTTCCTGTAATTTTAATTTTATTAGCATTTATAATTATAATATAGTCACCAATATCAGTATAAGGTAAATAAAAAATTTTATGTTTTCCCATCAAATAATATGCAATTATACTTGATAATCTTCCTAAAATTTTATTTTTTGCATCTATAAGATGCCATTGACGATGAATTTTTTTTTTTAATAAAATATTCATTTATATATATCCAAAATATGATTAATTAATAAAATTATGTAATTTATTTATTTTTAATTTTTTTATAAAAAAATATAAATTTTTATTAAAATATGATAATATAGTTATATTACAAATGCAATTAGTCTTTTTTATTTTAATATTACACATTTTGTTATATTTAAAATAAAATTTTTATTTTAAATAGATAATATTTTTATTTTATTTTTTTGGTGATTTTATGAATCTAATTTCTACAAAAAAAAAAGAAGCTAATTTAATTAAAATATTTAAAAATTTAATAAAAAAAGAAAAATTTAGTACACAAACAGAAATTGTACGTGCTTTACAAGAAGAAGGATTTAATAATATTAATCAATCTAAAGTATCTAGAATGTTAACAAAATTTGGAGCTGTAAGAATCAGAAATACTAAAATGGAAATGGTATATTGTTTTCCTTTAGAATTAGGTGTACCAAATACAACTAGTCCATTAAAAAATTTAGTATTAGACATTGATTATAATGATATTTTAATTATTATTCATACTAGTCCTGGAGCTGCTCAATTAATAGCTAGATTATTAGACTCTTTAGGTAAATCAGAAGGAATATTAGGTACAATTGCAGGTGATGATACTATTTTTGTAGTACCTACTCGTTTATTTAAAACTATTCATTTATATAATTCTATACAAAATTTATTCGAACAAAAATTTTAATATATAATAAAATTTGCAAAAAATTTTATTTTATATATTTTAATCCATTCATATATGTTCTTAAAATTTTAGGAATTTTAATATTTCCATTTTTAAGTTGATAATTTTCCATAATAGCGGCTAATGTTCTACCAATTGCTAATCCAGAACCATTTAAAGTATGTATAAACAAAACTTTTTTATCTCTTATTCTTCTATATCTAGCTTTTATTCTTCTAGATTGAAAATCCCACATATTAGAGCAAGAAGAAATTTCATAATATTTATTTTTTGAAGGAAACCATACTTCTAAATCATAAGTTTTACTTGATGCAAAACTCATATCACCTGTACATAACAATACTTTTCTATATGGTAGTTCTAATAATTGTAATATTTTTTCTGCATTATTAGTAATTTGTTCTAAAGCAATAAGAGAATTTTTAGGTTTAACTAGTTGTACTAATTCTACTTTATCAAATTGATGTGTACGTATTAATCCTTTATTATATTTACCATATGAACCAACTTCTGACCTAAAACAGGGACTATGAGCGACTAATTTAATTGGTAATTTTTTTTCTTCAATAATTTTATTATATACTAAATTTGTTAAAGGTACTTCTGCTGTAGGTATTAAAAATTCTTCACATATATCAGAATTTTTAAAATTTTTTATATGTAAAAGATCCTTACTAAATTTAGGTAATTGTCCAGTACCATATAAAGCTCTTTTATTTACTATATAAGGGACATAAATTTCTGTATAATGATGATTAGTAATATGAATATTTAACATAAATTGAATAAGTATTCTATATAAATAAGCAATTAATCCTTTTAATACAAAAAATTTTGAACCACTTAAACTAACACCTGCTTCTAAATCAATACCTTTATTTAAATAACCTAATTCTAGGTGATCACGTATAGGAAAATTATATTTATTTTTTTTCCCCCATTTTTTTATTTCTTTATTTTCTTTTGAATTATTTCCTATCGGTACATCATCTAATGGTAAATTAGGTATTGAAATATAAATATTATTTATATTTTTTTTTATATCATTAAATATAATTTTATCTTTTAAAATTTTTTTATTAATATGAATTACTTTGTTTTTTAATTCAGATGTATTATTAATATTTTTTTTTGATAAAATTTTAGATATTTGATTTCTTTTAATCTGTAGATTTTCTATTCTTATTTGTATATCTTTACGTTTTTTTTCTAATTGATTTATTAAATTAATATCTAAAAAAAAGTTTCTTTTTTTTAAAATTGAATATACATAATTAATATTATTCCTTAATAATTTTACGTCTAACATAATTTTTTCCTATATTAAATAAAAAACATATTATATAATAATATAAATTTATTTTATGTATATTTTAATTTTTAAAAATATTTGATATTAATATAATATATTTTAAATTAACATTCTAAATATTAAAAAAATAAGTTTATATGAAAAATTTAAAAAAAACAAAACTTCTTATTTTAGGATCTGGTCCTGCTGGTTATACATCAGCAATATATGCTGCAAGAGCTAATTTAAGTCCTATTATTGTAACAGGAAATAATATTGGAGGACAATTAACAAAAACATTTAGTATAGAAAATTGGCCAGGGAATTTTCCACAAATAACTGGCAAAAAATTAATGGATCAATTATGTAATCATGCTTTATATTTTAATACTAATATTATAAATGATACAATAATAAAAATTATTAATTTTAATAAATCACCTTTTATTGTAGAAGGTAATTTATTTAGATATATTTGCAATAGTATAATTATTGCAACTGGATCATATCCAAAATTTTTAGGTTTAGATTCTGAAAAAAAATTTATAGGAAAAGGGGTTTCTTCTTGTGCTGTTTGTGATGGTTTTTTTTATCGTAATAAAGTAGTAGCTATTATAGGAGGAGGTAATTCTGCAATAGAAGAAGCATTATATTTAGGAAAAATTGCTTCTAAAGTACATTTAATTCATAGAAAAAATAATTTTACTGCTGAAAAAATATTACTTCAAAAATTAGAAATATTAATAAAAAATAATAAAGTCATTTTACATACTCCTTATATAGTAAAAAAAATATTAGGGAATAATATTGGAGTAACAGGTATAAAAATTTATTCTTTATACAATAAAAATATTCAAATAATCCCATTATATGGGATATTTATTTTAATTGGTACTATTCCTAATAGTATTTTATTTAAAAAAATATTAGAATTAGATGAATATGGTTATATTATTACTAATAAAAATAAATTAAATAATTCCTATTTTACAGAAACAAATATCCCTGGAATTTTTGCTGCTGGTGATGTTATGGATAATACTTATAGACAGGCAATTACATCATCAGCTACAGGATGTATGGCTGCATTAGATGCACAAAAATTTTTAAATAAAAATTATTAATAAATAATTAATTTATTAAAAATAATTAATATTAATAAATAAATAGTAAATTATTTTACTATAAATTATATTATTTTAAATAATCAAATTATTAACGACTACGAAAAATAATTCTTCCTTTTTCTAAATCATATGGTGTTAATTCTACTGTAACTTTATCTCCTGTTAATATACGAATATAATTTTTCCTCATTTTACCTGAAATATGAGCTGTTATTATATGCCCATTTTCTAATTTTACATGAAAAATAGTATTTGGTAATGTATTTAATACTATACCTTGCATTTCTATATGATCTTCTTTTGACATTATTATACCTTATTTAAATAAATAAAATATTATAATTATAATTTTATATTATTTTTTATATAATTCCAATAATATCCTTTTTTATTTATTAACTCTTTATAATTTCCTTTTTCAACTAAAAAACCATTATCCATAAAATAAATACAATCCATTTTTTTCATAATATTAATATTATGTGTAATAAATATAATTATTTTTTTTTGAAAAATTGATAAAATTAAATTAATAATTTTAATAGATGAATTTGGATCTAATCCTTCTGTAAGTTCATCTAATAAAATCAAATCTCCATTATGAAAGATAATTCTTGCTATTCCTAATTTTTTTAATTCTCCTCCTGAAAGTGTTCTTCCTCCTTCTCCCATCCATATATTTAAATTATTTTTTTTATCTAATAAATTTTTTAAACCAACTAATTTTAAAATTTTTATTAAATATTTATTATTAATATCTATATTATTTTGATTATTTAATAATATATTATTTTTTAATGTATCACTAAATAAATATATTTTTTGAGGTAAAACACTTATATTTTTTCTTAGTAAAGATAAATTCCATTTATTTAAATTATATTTATTTAAATAAATTTTGCCTTTTATTGGATTCCATGCTCTAGTTAGTAACATAAATAATGTTGTTTTTCCACATCCATTATATCCGGTAATAGCAATTTTTTGTTTTTTTTTTATATGTAAAGATATATTTTTTAATATATATGGATAATTTTTTTTATAATAAAAAGATAAATTTTTTATCTTTAATTCTAAACAGTAATTTCTATTATTTTTTTTTTTATTTATAAAAATAATAGTTGGTTTTTTATTTATAAAATTAAAAATCTTTTTAGCTGAAAAAAATATTTCATGAATATTTTGAAAAATATTATTTAAAGGAAATAATATTTTTGAAAATGTTATTAAAAATAATAAAAATAATATAATTTTATGCTGTAATTCTATATTATTAAAATATATATGGTTATATATTAACAATAATAATATATTCATATCAGTAATAATAATTATTAATAATTGTGAATAAATATTATTATTATTTTTTGTTAATTGTATTTGTTGTAATTTTAATTCTAAAATATTGATTTTATTAGATATATATTTTATACCTTCAAATACTTTATATTCAGTATAATGTGATAAAAAATTATTTATTAGATAATAATATTTTTTTTTTGTATTTATGTTTTTTTCTCCTATTATTTTTCCTTTTTTATAAAAATAAAAAAAATAAAATATAATTAATATTAATATATTAATAAATAAAATTATAAAAAAAAATGTATTAAATATACTTAAATATATTAAAACTAATAAAGTGATTATAATAATAATCAAAAAAGGTGTAATTATTCGTAAATATAAAAAATCTAATATTTCAATATCTGAAATTAATATATTTAATATTTCAATATTATTGATTGAAATTAAATTAGATGGATATAAAGGAAATATTTTTTTTAAAATTATAATTCTTAAATTTTTTAAAAAATATAAAGTATTATTATGTTGAATTATTTTTTCGAAATATTTAGTAATAATTTTTATTACTGAAATTAATCTAATAATAGTTGAAGGTATAATATAATTATAATAAATTTGATTATTTTCCATACTTAATAAAAAAGTATAAGTTAATAAATATCCAGAAATTATAGATAAGAATAAATTCATTAAATTATTTATTACAGATAGAAAAATTCCTAAAAAAATTTTTTTAATATAATTTTTATTATTTTTTAAAAAATAAAATACATAAAACATTTTAAAAACTCTTTTTTAAATAAAAAATTTATTTGTTTTCTTTTAGTTTTAAAATATGTTTTTTAACAATTTTCCCATTTTTCATATACCATATTTCATTACAATAATTTATTTGATATATTTTATGTGTAATTGTTATACTAATTTTAAAAGGTGAATTATTTTTTTTTATTGATTTAATAATATCATATTGACTTCTAATATCAATATTAGATATTGGTTCATCTAATAATAATATTAGATGATCTTTAATTAAAGCTCTAGCAATAGCTATTCTTTGTAGTTGTCCAACTGATAAATATATATTTTCTTTATATAAAGAAGTATCTATTCCATTAGGTAATTTTTTTAGAAAATTTATTATACCAATATCCTTAATAATTTTTTCTATTTTAGAAATATTTATTTTTTTATTAAAAAATAAACTTTTTTTAATTGTTATAGCAGGTAGTTTAGGATTTTGTTTTATAAATGATATTTTTTTATACCAACTATATAAATTTATATTTTTAAATTCAATATTATTAATTTTTAATGATCCATTATATGGTAAAAGACCTAAAAAAACATTAAATAATGTTGTTTTACCACATCCATTATCACCAATAATAACTATATTTTTACCAGAAAATATTTTAAAAGATATAGGACCTATTAATATCTTACCTTTGTTATCTTTAATTATTAAATTTTTTGCTATTATTTCTAAATTATTTGTTTTTTTAAAAAAAAATTGTTTTTTTTTTTTTAAAATATAAATTTTATTATTTAATAATTTTATAATATTATCTGCTGCACCAATAGCTTTAGATTTAATATGATATAATATTCCTAAATTACTAAAATTTTGAAAATATTCAGAAATTAACATTAATATAAAAAAACTATGTAATATTTTAATATTTTTATTATAAAAACCAAAATTTATTATATGTAAATATGTAAAACTAAAATACATAATAATAAAAGCTAAAGAAATAGAAGAAAAAAATTCTAAAATAGCTGAAGTTAAAAAAATAATTTTTAATATTTCAATATTTTTTTTTCTATATTGTTCAATATAAAAAGAAATTTTCTTTATTTCTATTTTGTAAAGATTAAATAATCTAATAGTTTCTATTCCTTTTAATCTATCAAAAAATAATCCGTTTAAAAGTGATAATAATTTAAAATTTTTTTTATTTTTTTGTATAGTTTTTTTTCCAATTAATATTATAAAAAAAATAATTATTATACTAATAATAATTATTATTAAATCTATAATCCAACTAATAAATAATATATTAATTAAAATTATTAATGATGATATTTTTACATTAAAAAATTGAGGTATATATTGTTTATAATAATCTTGTAAATTTTCTACTTGATTTATAATTAATGATATATCAGATCCAGTTGTTTGATTTTTTAATTTTTCATAATATCTAGATGTTAATTTACTTAAAATTTTTTTTCTAATAGAGATTTTTATTATTTCACTATAATAAAAATTTATTTTATTTATTATAATAGTTAAAAATATTTTTATAATAAAACATAAAAATAATATTATATAATAATAAAAAATCTTTTTTTTATTTTCTTTAAAAAAGAAAGTTTGTATTTGTTTAGATAATATCCAATTTTGTATTATTAATACACATATGTTAATAAAATTTAACAAATAAGAAATTATTAATAAATTTTTAGCAAAAGAACTCTGTTTTTTTAACCAAAAAATTATTTTTTCTTCCGAATATATTTTCATTTTAAATTTAAATTTTATTTAAATAAAACTTTACTATGTTGAATATATATACAACATAGTAATAAATTATTTATAATTTTTCTTCAATTCTAATTAATTGATTATATTTTGCATTTCTATCAGAACGACTCATAGAACCTGTTTTAATTTGATCAGCATTTGTACCTACTGCTAAATCTGAAATAAAAGTATCTTCTGTTTCGCCAGATCTATGTGAAATAATAATTTTATATCCTGCTTTTTTAGCTATTTTAATAGTAGATAATGTTTCTGTAAGGGATCCTATTTGATTTAATTTTATTAAAATTGCATTAGCTACCTTATATTTAATTCCTTTTTTTAAATATTTTTGATTTGTAACAAATAAATCATCTCCTACTAATTGAATTTTATTACCTAATATTTTTGTTTGATATATAAAACCATCCCAATCAGATTCATTTAATCCATCCTCTATTGAGGTAATAGGATATTTTTTAACTAAATTAAATAAAAAATTTGTAAACTCTTTTGAAGAAAAATTTATATTTTCACTTTTTAAATAATATTTTTTATTATAAAATAATTCTGAAGCAGCACAATCAATAGCAAAAGTAATATCTTTACCAATAATAAATCCTGCATTATAAATAGCCGTTGATATTATATCAAATGCTTCACTATTATTATTTAAATTAGGAGCATATCCCCCTTCATCCCCAACTGAAGTAATTAATTTTTTTTTTTTAAGTACTAATGCTAAATGATGGAATATTTCAGCCCCATAACGTATAGCTTCTTTTATATTTTTTGCACTAATAGGTTGTATCATAAATTCTTGTATATCTAAATTATTATCAGCATGTTTACCTCCATTAATAACATTAATCATTGGTAATGGCATAGAAAGTTTTTCTTTTGTATTATTAATAATACTAATATATTGAAATAATGGTATATTATTAAATAAAGCAGCAGCCCTAGCATTAGCTAAAGAAACTGCTAAAATAGTATTAGCTCCAAAATTAGATTTGTTTTCAGTATTATCTAAATTAATCATAATTTTATCAATATTTTCTTGATCTAATGAATTTTGATTAATTAAATATTTATTTAAAATATTATTAATTATTTCAACTGATTTTAAAACTCCTTTACCTAAAAATCTTTTTTTATCTCCATCACGCAATTCAATTGCTTCTTTAGATCCTGTTGATGCACCAGAAGGAACAGATGCGATCCCAATTATGTTATTATTTAAATGTACTTCTGCTTCAATAGTTGGATAACCTCTAGAATCAATAATTTCTCTACCTATTATTTTTTTTATTTTAGACATTTTATTCTCTTAATGAAATTTATAATATAAGTAATATTTTACTAAAATTTTTTTATAAAAAATATATTAAAATTTTAAAAATTGTTTATTAAATTATTTTAACTTAATTAAATAATAATTTAAATTTATTAAAATATTAATAACTATTATTTTTTTGTTTAAATCTTTTAATAGAAAGTAAAATTTCATTTTCTGCTTGAAAAACATCTTCCCAATTATTTACTTTACACCATTTATTTTGTTCTAAATCTTTATAATGTTTAAAAAAATATATAATTTGTTTTTGTAAAAAAATAGATAAATCTTTTATACTTTTAATAAAAGTATATTCTTGAGAAATTTTATCATGTGGTACTGCAATTATTTTTTTATCATCTCCAGACTCATCTATCATATTTAATAAACCTATAGGACGACATCTAATTACAGATCCTGGTATAATTTGATATTTTGTTATTACCATTACATCTAAAGGATCATCATCTAATGATAATGTATTATTTATATATCCATAATTACATGGATAAAAGATAGGTATATTAATAAAACGATCTACAAATAATATTCCGTATTTTTTATTAATTTCATATTTTATTGGATTAGAATTAGAAGATATTTCAATAATAACATTAATATCATTGGGAATATTTTTCCCAGAAGGAATACAATTTAAATTCATATAATAATTTCCTTTATATATAAAAAATATACTTTATATAAAATATTATAATTTTAAAATTTTATATTTTTAAAAAATATGATATTATAATTAATATATATAATATTATTATTATTTAAACAAAATAAACAAATTAATTTATTTATTTTTAATAAAAAATGGTATATTAATTATGGCTAGAATTACTATAGAAAAAGCTATTCAAAAAATAGGTAATAGATTCGATTTAGTTATAATAGCAGCTAAAAGAGCTAGACAAATCCAAATTAGAGGAAAAATACCTTTATTACCAGAAAAAAATGATAAAACAACTATTTTAGCATTACGAGAAATTGAACAAGGGTTAATAAATAAAAAAATTATAGATAATTATGAAAAAAATATAGATAAAAAATTTCAATCTATTGATTTACATAACTATTAATTTTTTATAAAAAAAAACTATTTTATTTAAAAAAATTTATCTTAAATATCGATATTAATTACTTTTAACGCATTATTTTTTATAAATAACCTTCTAGGTTCTACTTCATCACCCATAAGAGTTGAAAATAATTTATCTGCTTTTTTTGCATCTTTAATTGTAACTTGTAACATATTACGAGTTAAAGGATTCATAGTTGTTTCCCATAATTGGGTTGGATTCATTTCACCTAATCCTTTATACCTTTGTATAATAAATTTTTTTTTACATTCTTTTAATAACCATTCGATACCTTCTTCAAAAGAATTAATATTCTTATATTTTTCCCCTTTTTCTACACGAAAAATTTTTTTCTCTTTTAAAGAAAGTAATTTATTTCCTAATAAACATATTTTTTTATATTCATTACTAATAAAAAAGTCATAATTTAATTGATATTTATTTATATTACCATATTTATTTTCATAAATTATTGGTTCAAAAATATTTTGTTTTATATTTTTATTTATATTTCCTGAAAAATTAATATTAATATATTTTTTATTTAAAAATAATAATAAATTATCTAACCATATTTTGACATTATTATAGTCATTTAATTTTTCTAATTTTGGATTATATAATAATGAAAATAATATTTTATCAGAAAAAATGTATTTTGAAAATTTTATGATTTTTTTAATATAATTATATTTGTTAACTAATATTAATAATTTTTTATCTGATAAAATCTTTTTTGAATTTTTAAAAAAAAACATAGCTTTATTAAAAGCTATATTTAATGTAAAAATTTCCATTTCTTCATTATTTTTAATATATAATTTTTTATTTCCTTTTTTAATTCTATATAATGGAGGTTGTGCAATATATACATATCCTTTTTCTATTATTTGAGGTATTTGACGATAAAAAAATGTTAATAATAAAGTACGAATATGTGCTCCATCTACATCTGCATCTGTCATAATAATGATATTATGATATCTTAATTTATCTATACTATATTGGTTTTTATCAATATTACATCCTAAAGCAGTAATTAATGTAATAATTTCTTGTGAAGAAATAATTTTATTAAACCCAGCTTTTTCTACATTAAGTATTTTACCCTTTAATGGTAATACTGCTTGATTTTTTCTATTTCTTCCTTGTTTTGCTGATCCTCCAGCAGAATCTCCTTCTACTAAATAAATTTCAGATAATTTTGGATTATTTTCTTGACAATCAGATAATTTTCCTGGAAGTCTAGATATACTAAAAATATTTTGATTCTTTATTATTTCTTTTGTTTTTCTTGCAACATCTCTTATTTTTGCTGCATGTATAATTTTTTCTATTATTTTTTTTGCATCATTAGGATTTTCTAATAAAAAAAACATTAATTGTTGATTAACATAACATTCTACTAAAGATTTTATTTCTGATGAAATTAATTTTTCTTTAGTTTGAGAAGAAAATTTAGGATTTGAAATTTTAATAGATATAATAGCTATTAATCCTTCTCTAGTATCTTCTCCCGTAATATTAATATATTTTTTTTTTTTATTATATTTTTCTTTATCTATATATAAATTAATTGTACGTGTTATAGCTGCTTTTAATCCAGATAAATGAGTACCTCCACTTTCTTGAGGTATATTATTTGTAAAACAATATATTCTTTCTTTAAAAGAATTATTCCATTGCATAGCAATTTCTATATTTATTTTACTATTTTTATTATAACAATAAAAAATATTATTATGAATAATATTTTGATTTTTATTTAAATATTTTATAAATTCTTTTATACCACCATTATATTGAAATGAATTAGATTTATTAATTCTTATATCATTTATTGAAATAAATAATCCTGAATTTAGGAATGATAATTCTCTTAATCTTTTAGATAAAATTTTATAATCAAAAGATTGAATATTTTTAAAAATATTAAAATTAGGCCAAAATCTAATATGAGTACCGGTAGTAGTACTATTAGCAATATTTTTTAATTTATTTTGAGGAATACCATAACAATATAATTGTTTATATAATTTTCCATTTCTTTTAATTATTAATTCTAGTTTTCTAGATAAAGCATTTACAACTGAAATACCTACTCCATGTAATCCTCCTGATAATTTATATGATTTATTATTAAATTTACCTCCTGAATGTAATATAGTCATAATTACTTCAGCTGCTGAAATTTGTGCTTCTTTATGTATATCTGTAGGAATACCCCTTCCATCATCAATAATAGATATAGAATCATCATTATGAATGATAATCTTTATATTTTTACAAAAACCAGCAAGAGATTCATCTATCGCATTATCTATAACTTCAAAAACCATATGATGTAACCCTGTCCCATCATCTGTATTTCCAATATACATACCTGGTCTTTTTTTTACTGCATCTAATCCTTTTAAAATTTGAATACTTGATGCATTATAATATTTATTTGTCACATTAAACTCTCATTTTTTTATAAAAAATAAATATAATTTTAAATTTTCATTGGCATGATTAAATAAATTTTATTTTTTTTATAACAATCTTCTATCTTAATACTAGAAATATTATCAATAAAAGAAATTTTAATTATATCACTTTCTAATATATTAATGACATTAATTAAATAATTAATATTTAAAGATATATTAATATTATTTTTTTTTTCATTATTATATTTTTCTATTTTTAATATTTCTTCTGCTTTTTCATTATTTATATTAATACTAGAGATTTTTAAATAATTATTATTAACTAATAAAGTTACTCCTTTAGTTCTTTCATTAACTAAGATAGAAATCCTATTTAAAGAATTTTTAAATTCTATACGATTAATTTTTATAACTTTATAAAAAAATTTAGGTATAATTTTTTCATAATCAGGAAAATTATTTTCAATTAATTTAGATATAAATTTTAAATTATTAAAAATAAAGCAAATATTATTTTTATTAATTTTAATATTAATTAATTCATTAGTATTATTAAGTAATTTAGATAATTCAAAAATACTTTTTTTAGGAATTATAGCATAATAGTTAATAATATTTTTACTTATTAAATAAGTATAAATAGATAATCTATGCCCATCAGTTGATACAATATTTAAAATATTATTTTTAATTTGTAATAATAATCCATTTAAATATTTTCTTACATCATTATCTGCTATTGAAAAATAAGTAGCATATATAAATTTTTTTATTGTTTTATGTTGAAGATCAAATTCTATATCAGATTTTATAAAATCTATAGTAGGAAAATTATTTGCTGGTAAAGTAGCTATACTAAAATAACAATTTTGTGATGATATAATAGCTTTATTATTACTAAATAATATATTTATATCATGATTTTTAGGTAAACTACGACATATATTATAAAACTTTTTCCCTTCAATTATAATTGAATATTTTTTTTTATTATTTATATTTTTAATAAATGATGAAATTTCAATTTCTAAATTAGTACTTTTAAACAAAATTAAACCATTATCTAAAATATCTATTAAAATATTACTAATATTTTGATATATAGATTTATTATTAATAATATTTGTTACATATTTTAATGGTTTAATTAATAACTCTCGATTAATAATAATATTATTTTCTATCATTTTTTTATTTTTAAAAAAAAATTATAATAAAAAATCTTTATTCGTTATTATAACATATATAAACTTTTAATTACTAAAATTTAAAATTAAAAAATTTATAAAAAATAATTTATTAAATATAAAAATTATGTAATAATTGATATATTGTAAAATATTTATAAGTATAATTTTATGAAACGTACTTTTCAACCATCTATATTAAAAAAAAAAAGATCTCATGGTTTTAGAAATAGAATGAAAACAAAAAATGGAAGACAAATAATAAATCGTCGTCGTGCTAAACATCGTATATATTTAAGTATATCAGATAAAATATCAAAATAAAAAATGAAGTATTTTAATTTTTCTAAAAAAAAACGTTTAACTTCATCAAGTTTTGATTTAGTATTTAATAATCCTACTAAATTACATAATAAATATTATTCTATTTTAAGTAAAAAAAATAAAATAAAACATTCTCGTATAGGTATAATTGTCCCTAAAAAAATAATTGATCAAACAAATATTAGAAATAAATTTAAAAGAATTATTCGTGAATATTTTCGTTTGAATCAATATTCATTTGTTATTATGGATTATATTATAATTGTAAATAATAAAAATATTTTAAAAATAAATAATTTTTATTTTAAAAAATATTTAGAAAAAATATGGAATATTTTTAAAATAAAATAATTTTTTAAATAAAAATTTATATTTTTTCTTTTAAGAAAATTAAACTAATTATTAATTTTAAGTTATAATAAGTTTTTATTATTAAATAAATTAAAATGAGTATAAAATAATGAATTCAAAAAATAATATTTTTATAATTATTTTTTGTTTATTTTTTTTTATTATTTTAGGTAATTGGCAAAAAATATATAATTATATAAAAAATAATAAAAAACAAATTAGTCATGAAAATATAAATGATAAATATCAATTTATTACTAAAAAAAGTATTAAAAATAAAAATATTTTAATTAAAACTGACAAATTTTTTCTATATATTAATCCCTATGGAGGTAATATTGAAAAAGTAAAATTATTAGATTATCTAGAAAAACTAAATTCTAAAAATTTTTTTACTTTATTAAGAAAGAATAATGATTTTATTTATCAAATAAAAAGTGGTATAATTCAGAAAAATAATTTTAAAAAAAATCAATATTTTAATAAAAATAATAAATTTTTTTCAAAATCATATTATTTTAAATTAGAAAAAAATAAAGATATATTAAAAATACCTTTATTTTTTATAAAAAAAAATATTTTATATATTAAAATTTTCTCATTTAAAAGAGGAGATTATTTAATAAAAATTAATCATCAAGTTTTTAATAAAAGTCTAAAACCTGTTAAAATAAGTATATTTGGACAAATAGATAAATCTATTAATACACCTAAAAAATATTTAGATAAACAACATAATAATATTTCTATTAAAACATTTGATAGTGTAGCTATTTCTACAGATTATAATAAATTTAAAAAATATAAATTTTCTAAAATATTAAAAAAAAAAAAGATAAATATTTATACTAATAATGGATGGATAGCTGTATTACAGCAATATTTTACTTCAGCTTGGATTATCCCTAGTTTTTCTAAAAAAAATAATATATATATAAAAAAAAATTTTCATAATACTATTAGTGCTGGTTTTAAATCTTCATATTATTCAATTTTACCAAAAAAAAAATATAATTTTGTATCTAAAGTCTGGATAGGTCCTAAAATTCAAGATAAAATGTCTAAAATAGCGCCTTTTTTAGATTTAACTATAGATTATGGTTTTTTAGGATTTTTATCTAAACCATTATTTAATTTATTAAATTTATTATTTTATTTAATAGGAAATTGGGGTTTTTCCATAATTATAATTACTCTTATAATAAGAGTAATAACATACCCATTATCTAAAAAACAATTTATTGCTATAAATAAAATGAATTTTTTACAACCAAAAATAAAAAAAATAAAAGAAAAATTTAGTAATGATAAAGAACGTTTTAGTAAAGAAATAATTTTATTATACAAAAAGGAAAACTTAAATCCACTAATGGGGTTTATTCCTTTTATTATACAAATGCCTATTTTTTTAGCTTTATATTATATGTTAATTAATTCTATAGAATTAAGACATGCTCCATTTATTTTTTGGATCAAAGATCTATCATCAGAAGATCCATATTATATTTTACCAATTATAATGAGTATTACTATGTTAGTAATACAAAAAATTTCTCAAAATAATTTTGATAATGATTCTGTACAAGAAAAATTTACATATATCATACCCATCTTTTTTAGTTTATTTTTTTTATGGTTACCTTCAGGATTAGTTCTTTATTATATAATAAATAACTTAATAACCATTTTACAACAAAAATGGGTTTTTTATAAAATAAATAATAAATATTATTAAATATGATAATTAAATTATGGAAAAAAAAAACAATACAATAATAGCAAGAGCAACTCCTACAGGACAAGGAAGTATAGGAGTAATAAGAATATCTGGTAGTAAAGTAATAGATGTAATAAAATATATATTAAAATTAACTTATATTAAACCTAGGTATGCACATTATTTACCATTTTTTTATAAAAATAAAATTATAGATAAAGGTATAGTCTTATGGTTTCCAAAACCTAATTCTTTTACTGGAGAAGATATTTTAGAATTACAATGTCATGGAAATTCTATTTTAATAGATTTATTAATAAATAATATTTTAAATATCTCAGGAATTAGAATAGCAGCTCCAGGAGAATTTTCTAGAAGAGCATTTTTAAATAAAAAGTTTGATTTAACTCAAGTAGAAGCAATTTCTGATATAATTTCAGCTAATTCAAAAGCAGCTATATTTTCTGCAATGAATTTAATGAATGGTAAATTATCATTTTTATTAACAAAATTTACAAAAATAATTATTAATTTAAGAGTAAAAATAGAATCTTTTTTAGAATTTGATTACAAAATTAATTATTCTACTTTTTGTAAAAAAATTATAATAACATTAGAAAAATTATTAAAATTTTTAATAAATATTATAGAATATGTAGAAAACGGTATTAGAATTAAAGAAGGAATTAAAATAATATTAATTGGACCACCTAATTCTGGTAAATCTAGTTTAATGAATTTAATAACTGATAAAGATATTTCTATAGTAACTAATATTCCTGGAACAACTAGAGATATTTTACATGAAAATATTTATATAGATTCAGTTCCTATAGAAATTATAGATACCGCTGGTATTAGAAATACTGATAATCAGATTGAAATATTAGGTATAAAAAAAACCTTTGAAGAAATTAAAAATTCTAATTATTTATTTTTAGTTATAGAAGATAAAATGTCAGAAGATAATTTATCTATAATTATTAAAAAATATTTAAAAAATTTTATAAAAAGTATTCCTATTATTATTATACGTAATAAAATAGATATAACAAATAATGTTCCTGAAATAATATATAATAATGATTATACAATTATAAAAATATCAATTAAAAAAAAAATTGGTATATCAAATTTAATGCATTTTATAAAAGAAAGAATTTTAAATAAAAATACTAATGAAAATCAATTTACAGCAAGAGAAAGATATTTAGAAATTTTAAATTCTATTTATAAATATCTTATAAAAGGAAAAAAAAATTTTTTAAATACAAATTCTCTAGAATTATTATCTGAAGATTTTAGATTAATACAAAAAGAATTAGATTCTATTACTGGAAAATTTTATTCTGAAGATTTATTAAATAATATTTTTTCTCAATTTTGTGTTGGTAAATAAAATTTATGCCTGAATTACCTGAAGTAGAAGTAATTAAGAATATTATAAAACCTTTTTTAAAAGGAAAAATAATTAATTATTCTATAATTAGAACTAAAAAATTAAGATATATTATCCCTAATGATATTTTTAAAATAAAAAATCAAAAAATTTTAAATGTTAAAAGAAGAGGTAGATATATTATAATAATTTTATTTAAAAATACAATTATCATACATTTAGGTATGACAGGGATATTATCTATTATTAATAGTAATAATAATATTTTTTATCATAAACATGATCATATTGATTTAGTTATAAATAATAATTTTACTTTAAGATATACTGATATAAGAAAATTTGGATTTTGGTTATGGGAAATGAAAAATTATAAAAAAAATATATTTTTAAGAAAATTAGGTCCAGAACCTTTAGAAAATAAATTTAATAATTCATATTTATATAATTTTACAAAAAAAAAAAATATTTATATTAAAATATTATTAATGGATAATAAAATTGTAACTGGTATAGGAAATATATATTCTAATGAATCTTTATTTTTATCAAAAATTTCTCCATTTCGTATATCTAATACTTTAAATATAAAAGAAGTTACAGTTTTAACTAAAAATATTAAATATATTTTATATAAATCAATAAAACATGGAGGTTCAACTATATCTAATTATAGATTACCTAATAATAATACTGGGAATTTTTCTCAATACTTCTTTGTATATGGAAGAGAAAATGAACTATGTAAAATATGTAAAAAAAAAATTATTAGAAAAACACAAAGAAATAGAAGTACATTTTTTTGTTATAAATGTCAAAAATAAATTATTTAAAATAAAATAATTAATCTAATAAAGATGTAATTTGATTATATGTTTTATATTTTCCTAATATTATTCTGCTTATTATTACTAAAAATAAAGATATTATTATTAATATTGTTGCTAAAACATTAATTTCAGGAGTAATACCTATTTTAGACATTGAATAAATTTTTAATGGGAGTATTTCATATTCTGGCCCTGTTACAAAAGTTGATATTGTTATATCATCCATCGATAAAGCAAAACTTAATAACCAACTTGAAATAATAGTAGGAAATATTATAGGAAGTATAATTTTTGTTAAAATAACAATTTCATTAGCACCCAAATCTTTTGCAGCTTCTATCATACGATTATCAAAATCTTGTAATCTAGAATGAATAGTAATAACTACATATGGAAAACAAAATGTAATATGTGCAAATAATAAAGTCCAAAAACCTAAAGATAAATTTAAAAAAATAAATAATAATAATAAAGAAATACCCATTACAATATCAGGAGAAATAATTACTATAAATAATAGCGTATTTATAAAAGTTTTAATATGCATATTAAAATGATATAATGATAATGCAGTTAATAATCCAAGAAAAGTTGTAAAAGTTGCTGTAATAATACCAATAAATAAAGAATGATATGTAACTTCTAACAAAGAAGAATTATGTATAATTAGTTTATACCATTTAATAGTAAATCCTTGCCATATAATACTAAAACGTGATTTATTAAAAGAATTAATTATTAATAAAATAATAGGGATATAAAAACAAAAATAAATGATATTTATAAATATCATTCGACATATATATTTAAACATTTTTTTTAAATTCCTTTTTATTTAAAAATTTAATAGTTTTAAAATATAATATTAATAAAATACCTGTAAATAATGTTATTATTGTACTTGTAGCAGCTCCTAATGGCCAATCTCTAATATTTAAAAATTGATTCTTAATAATATTTCCTATTAATAGATTTTTAGATCCTCCCATTAAATCGGAAATATAAAACATCCCCATACTAGGTAAAAAAACTAAAAGACATCCTGCTATAATTCCTGAAGTAGTTAAAGGTATTATTATATAAAAAAATATTTTCCAAGATTGTGCTCCTAGATCTTTAGCTGCTTCAATACATAATTGATCTAATTTTTCAAAACTAGAATATATTGGAACGATCATAAAAGGTAATAAAATATATACTAATCCTATTATTACAGCAGTTGGGGTATAAATTATATGAATAGGAGAATTAATAACTTTAAAATATATTAAAATATTATTAAGCCATCCATTAATTCCTAAAAATATTTTAAGACAATATATTCTAATTAATGAATTAACCCAAAATGGTAAAAATAAAAAAAATAACATTAAAGATTTTTTTTTATTAGATATTTTTGTTAAACACCATGCAAATGGATAACCTATTAGAAGACATATTATCATTGTAATAAATGAAATAAATAAAGAATTTACAAAGACTCTAATATATAAAAAATCTAATAGATTTAAATAGTTATTAAAAGAAAATTTAAACGTAATTAGATTATAATTATCTTTTTTTAAAAAACTAATTATAATTATAATTATATTAGGTAATAAAATAAATAATAATAACCAACTAATAATTATAAAAATCGTAATTTTTTTAAAATATCCCATTATCCTTTTCATAAGGTAATACAACCTCCCATGTTTCAACCCAATTTATTAACATTTTTTGATTCAAAGAATGATCAACATAAGGATCATTTTCATTAAAAAATTCACTTACAATAATAATTTTACCATTATTAAGTTTTAATGTTGATTCTAAAGTCATACCTTTATAATTTTTTTCTTTTATATAACCAACTAAACCTGTATTTAAATCAGTTTTATTATTAATTTCTTTAATTCTTAAATCTTCTGGTCTTAATAAAACGTGTATTTTTTCACCAACAATAATATGAAATGGGACTTTGATCTTACATATATAACCTTCTAAATTAGCTAATACTTGATTAGAATTAAATTTTTTTAAAATTAAAGCATTAAATATATTAATATCACCTATAAAATTAGCAACAAATAAATTTTTAGGTTCTTCATATATTTCTCTTGGTGAGCCATCTTGTTCTATTATACCATTTCTTAATAAAATAATACGATCTGATATACTTAAAGCTTCTTCTTGATTATGTGTAACTAATATAAAAGTAATACCTAATTTTCTTTGTAATGCTTTTAATTCATTTTGCATTTTTTTACGTAATCTATAATCTAAAGCTGACAATGGCTCATCTAATAATAATAATCTAGGTTGATTAATTACAGCTCTTGCTATAGCAACTCTTTGTTGTTGACCTCCAGATAATTCATGGGGTTTTCTATTTATAAATTTTTTTAATTGAACTATATTTAAAATTTTTTCAACTTTTTTAAGTATTTCTTTATGTGTTTTTTTTTGCATTCTTAATCCAAAAGCTATATTATCAAATACAGACATATGGGGGAATAATGCATAGCTTTGAAAAACAGTATTTATTTGTCTTTTTTCTGCTGGATATTGTGTTATTTCTTTTTCATTAAGAAAAATAGAACCACTATCTACTTTTTCTAACCCTGCTATTAAACGTATAATAGTAGTTTTACCAGAACCAGATGGTCCTAATAAAGTAATAAATTCTCCATCATTTATACTTAAATTTAAATTATAAATAATTTTTTTACTTGCAAAAGATTTATTAATATTAATTAATTTAATTAAAATTTTCTCAAAAGATTTTTTTTCCATAATAATACTCTATTTAATAAAATATTATTTTTTATTTAATTATTAATTTATATAATTAAAAAATAACTTCAAATATTTAAATTTATTTTAGTTAATTAATGGAATTTCTTTTTCAATAATTCCACCCCCTAAACAAATTTTACCATAATAAAATACAGCTGATTGTCCCTTTGTAATACTTGAAATAGGAGTATATAAATATACTTTAATTCTATTATTATTTAAAAAAATAATTTTACATTTTACATCTTTTTGTCGATATCTAGTTTTAATTGTACATTTTTTTTTTATATTTTTTGGTATATAATTTATCCAATTAATTTCTTTAACTATTAAACCAATAGAATATAAATATAAATTTTCCCTACCTTGTAGGGTAACTAAAATATTTTTTTTTATGTCTTTTTTATAAACATACCATGGTTTATTTTCATAAAATATAGATCCTCCTAACCCAATACCCTTTCTTTGTCCTATAGTATAATGAATTAATCCTCTATGTTTTCCTATAATTTTACCATTAATATTAACTATATCTCCTGATGGAGAAGATATATATTTATTTAAAAACTTAGGAAAATTTTTTTCACCTATAAAACAAATACCTGTTGAATCTTTTTTATTAGCATTTATAAATTTAAGTTTTTTTGCAAAATATCTTACTTCTGTTTTTTTTAAACCTCCAATAGGGAACAAAATTTTTTTTAATTGTTTTTCTTTTATTGTATATAAAAAATAACTTTGATCTTTAATAGAATCAATTCCTTTTAATAAAAAAAATTTATCTTTTATTTTTTTACAACGTACATAATGACCAGTACTGATAAAATCAGCTCCTAGATTATTAATAGCAAAATTCATAAAATATTTAAATTTAATAATTTTATTACATAAAATATCAGGATTTGGTGTATTTCCTTTTTTATATTCAGAAAGAAATTTTTTAAAAACATAATCCCAATATTCAGATGAAAAATTAATTTTATGTAAAGGTATTTTTAATTTTTTACAAATAATTTCTGCATCATATAAATCTTTTTCAATATTACAAATATTATTTGTATCATCTTCTTCCCAATTTTTCATAAATAATCCTTCTACCTGATAATTTTGTTTTTTTAATAACCAGGCAGAAAAAGAAGAATCTATACCACCAGACATTGCAATTATTACTTTTTTTTTAAACATAAATTTTATAAAATATAAATTTTTATATAAATTAATTTAATTAATAGTATTTTAAAAAATGTATTTATTATTAATATTTTTTTATATTTTTTTTATAATTTTTATTCCTAATAAATATAATCCCTTTTTTAAAAATAATGATGTTAAAAAAACTATTTTTAATCTGCTAATTTTTAGCATTTTATCTTTTAAATTTAAAATATTACAATTTTCATAAAATGAAGTAAATAAAACTGTAATTTTATATAACCAATTACATAATATATGTGGAGTACCTTTGTCAACAATTTTTAAAATAATTTCTTCAAAATCTAAAAATGATATAGCTAAATTAAGTTCATAATGATTTATAAAATTAATCTTTAAATCTAAAAAATTTTTTAAATTAATATTAGATTTTTTTAATAAAGATATAGCTCTTACATAAGCATATTGTATATATAAAGATGTATTTCCATTTAAAGATAACATTTTATCCCAACTAAAAATATAGTTATTTATTCTATTTTTAGATAAATCAGCATATTTTATTGCTCCAATACCAATATTAGAAGATAAATCTTCTAATTTATTTTTTTTAATAAGAGGATTCTTTTGAAGAATTATATTTTTAGCTTTTAAAATAGATTTATTTATTAAATCATTTAATTTTATATTTTTTCCTTCTCTTGTTTTAAAAGGTTTATTTTTATTATTTAAAATCATTCCGAACATATGATGTTCTAATTTTATATTAGAAGGTACATATTTTGCTTTTTTAACTATTTGAAAAATTTGTCTTAAATATTGATTTTGACGTGCATCTACATAATAAATAATCCTATCTGCTTTAAATTTTTCATAACGATATTTAATACACGCAATATCTGTTGTAGCATAAAGATAAGCTCCATCTTTTTTTTTAATAATAACTGCCATTAATTCTCCTTTTATATTCTTTATTCCCTTCATTGGGATAATGATAGTCCCATTATTATTAATGGCTATTCCTTTTTTTTGTAAATCTATAATTATATTTGATAACATATCATTATATGTGCTTTCTCCCATAGTATCAAGATATGTTAGTTTAATATTAAGTTTATTATATAGTTGGTAATTATAATTCATTGTAATATTAACTATTTCTTTCCATATTTTTAAACAAGAAATATCTTTCTTTTGTAATTTAACTACATATAATTTAGCTTCTTTTGCAAAATTTACATCTTCAATATATTTTTTTTGAGCTTGTTTATATAATTTTTCTATATCAGCAAGTAACAAGTTATTTTTTTTATTTTTTAACTTTAAAAAAGCTATAAGTATACCAAAATTTGTTCCCCAATCTCCAATATGATTGGATTTAATAACATTATGACCAACAAAAGATAAAATTCTTACAACAGAATCTCCTATAATTGTAGATCTTAAATGTCCAACATGCATTTCTTTAGCTATATTAGGACTTGAATAATCAATAACAATATTTTTTGATATAATTTTTTTTGTTAATCCTAATTTTTTAGAATTAATTAATAAATTAATTTGTTTTGATAACCATTCTTTTTTAATAAAAAGATTAATAAATCCTAATTTAGATATTGTAATTTTAGATATTATTTTTTTTATATTTAAATTTTTTACTACTTTAATAGCTAAATCATTAGGATTAATATTTAAATAAATAGCTGCAGATATAATACCATTAATTTGATAATGTCCTAATTCTTTTCTTTTACATGAACGTAATATTACATTATATTTTTTTGGGATACCTACTTTTATCATAGATTTATGAATTTTTTTTGAAAGAATTTTTTTTATATTCATATATTTTTCTTTTTTATTATTTTAAATATTATATATAAATACTTATTTATTTATTTTATAAATACATTTTAAAATATAAAATTTAAATAAATTAATACAGTATTTTTTTTTTAAAAAAATATTTTATTTTCTATCTAATTATTATAATTATAATTATAAATTATTATTTTAAAAATAAATTAAAATTAAATAAATTTAAAATTAAAAATAAAATAAATATTTTAAAAAATAATAATAATAAAATTATTTATATTTTTTATAAAAAAAATAAAATTTTTTCTTTATTAAAAGAAATAATTAATTATTTCATTGATTTTATAATTAACAAATTTAAATTAATTATTATTATATCTTATAAAGATATTTTAATCATATTAATAATATATTAATTTTTTATTTATTCTATAAATAAATTTATTAAAATAATATTTTAATAAATAATTATATTATGTAAAAATAATAAATAATTTTAATATAAATTAACATAAATTATAAATTTAATTTATATTAAATCATATTTTATACACAAATAATTTAATAACACAAAAATATTTATTTTAAATAAAGGATTTATAAATGAAAAATAAAATTTACTGTGGTGAAATTAATAAAAAATTTATAAATAAAGAAATAATTATTTATGGATGGGTTGATAGTTATCGAAATTTAGGAAAACTAATTTTTGTTAATATAAAAGATAGAGAAGGTATTATTCAAGCGGTATTTAAACCAGAATATAAAATAGCTTATAATATAGCTATTAAATTACGTAATAATTTTTGTGTAAAAATTAAAGGTAAAATAGTAGAAAGAACAAAAAAAAATAAAAATTTTAATTTAATAACTGGAGAAATAGAAATTATCGTATTTAGTATATCTATACTTAATAAATCTAAATCATTACCTATTGATAACAATATGATTAATACAGAAGAAATAAGATTAAAATATCGATATTTAGATTTAAGACAAATAAGAATGACTAAAATTTTAAAACAAAGATCAATAGTAATAAGTTATATCAGAAATTTTTTAGAAAAAAATAATTTTTTAAATATTGAAACTCCTATATTAACAAATTCAACCCCTGAAGGGTCAAGAGATTATTTAGTTCCAAGCAGAATTCATAAACATAATTTTTATGCATTACCTCAATCTCCACAAATTTTTAAACAATTATTAATGATTGCTGGATTGGATCGTTATTATCAAATTGCTAAATGTTTTCGTGATGAAGATTTACGTTCTGATCGTCAACCAGAATTTACACAAATTGATATAGAGATATCTTTTACAAATTCAGAAATATTTAGATTTTTTATAGAAAAAATGATTTTTAATTTATGGAAAAATATAAAAAATATATTTCTAGATAAATTTAAAGTATTAACTTTTAAAAAATCAATGAAATATTTTGGTACAGATAAACCTGATTTAAGAAATAAATTAAAATTAATAGATCTAAGTAATTTTTTTATTGTAAAAAATAAGAATAGAATAGTTTCAATTTCTATAAAAAATAAATATTTATCTAATTTTAAAAAAAAAAATTTAAATAAATATATTTCTTATATTAAGAAATATAATACAAATGATTTAAATATATTCCAAGTAAATAATAATAAATTAATAAATATTTTAAATATAAAAAATAATTTTACATTTAATTTAAATGATGAACAAATTAAAGATATTATTATTAAAAATAAATGTCATAATAATGATATTATTTTTATTGGAACAGAAATTATTAATGATAATATATCTTCTATGGGATATTTACGTAAAAAATTAGGAAAAGATTTTAATCTTATTAAAAATAAGAAATGGTGTCCGTTATGGATAATTGATTTCCCTTTATTCAAAAAAAATAAAATAGGTAAATTAATTCCTATGAATCATCCATTTACATCTCCAAAAAAAAAATTTATTAAAAATATAGATAATTTTTTACAAAAAAATCCTCATCAGATAATATCTGATTCATATGATTTAGTAATTAATGGTTATGAAATAGGTAGTGGTTCTGCACGAATAAATAATTATAAAATACAAAAAAAAATATTTGATTTTCTTAAAATAAATGAAGTAGTTCAAAAAAAAAATTTTGGTTTTTTTTTAGAAGCTTTACAATTTGGTACTCCTCCACATATAGGTATGGCTTTAGGATTAGATAGATTAATTATGTTATTAACTAACACTGATAATATTCGTGATGTTATTGCTTTTCCAAAAACTACATCAGCAAATTGTTTATTAACACAATCTCCTAATAAAGTTGATATAAATATTTTAAAAGATTTAGGATTATCATTATTATAATGATTAATTAAATATAAATAATAATAAAAGGAATATAATTTTATGTCTGGACATAGTAAATGGGCTAATACACGTCATCGTAAAGAATTACAAGATAATAAAAAAGATAAAATTTTTTCTAGAATTATTAAAGAATTAAATACAGTTATAAAAAAAAGTGAAAATATAAATCCACAATATAATTCTAAATTACGTTTAATTATAGAAAAAGCATTATCATTTAATATGAGTAGATCAACAATTAATAATATTTTAGAAAAAAAAAAAAAAAATAATAATCAGTTAAAAGAAATTTATTATGAAGGATTTGGACCAAATAATATTGCATTAATGATTCAATGTTTAACTAATAATAATAATAGAACTAGTTCTTTAATACGTAATATTTTTAATAAAACCGGGGGTAGTTTAAAACAAAAAGGCGCTGTCAATTATATTTTTAAAAAACAAATTTTTATTTCATATTCATATAAAAATAATCCAAATTATATTATTGATATAGCAGAAAAATTAAAAGCAGATGATATTATTTTTAATAAAAAAAATATTCAAATTATTTTTTCTAAAAAAAAATATAAACTTCTTACTAAAGAAATAAAAAATTTTAAAATTAAACCAATAAAAATCAATTTATTTATTGAACCATTTATAAAAAAAAAAATTGATATTTCTACAAAAAATAAATTATTTATTTTTTTATCTTTATGTAAGAGATATGAAGATATAAAAAATATTTATCATAATGCTGAAATTTAATGAACAATTATTTTTATATAATTTAAAAGATAAAATATTATGACAATAATTTTAGGTATTGATCCAGGATCTAGAATTACAGGATATGGTTTAATTAAAAAACTCAAAAATAATAAGATTATTTATATTGATAGTGGATGTATTTTAACTTTAAAAATTAAAGATTTTCCTACAAGATTAAAAATAATTTATAAAAATATAAGTAAAATAATAAAAAAATTTAAACCTGATAATTTTGCTATAGAACAAATTTTTATGTCTAAAAATGCTGATTCTGCATTAAAATTAGGTCATGCAAGAAGTGCAGCAATAATATCAGCTGTAAATCATAATCTTTCTGTTTTTGAATATTCAGCAAGTAAAGTAAAAATGATTGTAGCTGGTATTGGTAATGCAAAAAAAAAACAAGTACAAGATACAGTATTTATGTTGTTAAAATTATCCTTTTATCCAAAAAAAGATGCTGCTGATGCATTAGCAATTGCAATTACACATAGTCGTCTTCATTTATAAAAAAATTATTAAAAATTTTTATTTAAAAATAAATACCTAAATTACATTTTTTAATAATAAAAAAATTAATTATTAAAAAATGCTTTTAATATAAGTTTTTTATTTATATATTTCTAATATAGGATCAATACCAGCAATTACATTTCCAGAATATTTTTTTATTTTATTAATATCTTCAATATTAGAAACTATTACTGGAGTATATATAGATTTAGCAACTTTTTTTAAAAAAGCCAAATCTAATTCAATAATTATTTCTCCTTTTTTTACTATATTAGTTTTTTCAAAATTAAATTTTCTTATAAATCCTTTTCCTTTTAATTTAACTGTATCAATTCCAAAATGTACAAATAATTCTATTTTATTTAATGTTTTTATTGAGAATGCATGATTAGTTTCAAATATTTTACCAATTATTCCATCAACAGGAGAAACGATAATGTTTTCAGTTGGATTAATTGCAATACCATCTCCTACAATTTTATCTGAAAAAACAATATCAGGAACTTTTTCTATATCTATTATATTACCTGAAATAGGAGCAAATATTTTAGTAATTTCAATTTTTTTTTGTTTTTTTTTAAAAAAATTAGAAAAAATATTCATTTATTTTCCTTTTAGAAAAATTATTTTTTTTTATTAAATTTTAATAATAAATTTTTAATATTTTTAATTGTAGGTTGTAATAAGACATTATTAGCTAGTTCTTTTGCTTGAACCATTTCTATATTACAAATAATATTTTTAATTTTTGGAATAGAAATAGAATTCATACTTAATTCATCTAATCCCATACCTAATAATATAGGAATAAAACATTCATCACTTGCTAATTCTCCACACATTCCTGTCCATTTTCCTTCTTCATGTGAAGCATCTATTACTTTTTTTATTAAAAAAAATATAGCAGGATGAATAGGATTATATAAATGTGAAATTAAATCATTACCTCTATCTACTGCTAATGTATATTGGGTTAAATCATTAGTACCTATACTAAAAAAATCTATTTCTTTTATTAAATGATGAGCTATTATAGCTGAAGCTGGAGTTTCTATCATTATTCCTATAGGAATATTTTTATTAAAATTATATTTTTGTTTTTGTAATTGTTTTTTTAAAAAATCTAATTCTTCTTTTAAGAATAAAACTTCTTCTACTGAAATAACCATAGGAAACATTATATATAATTTACCAAAAAAAGATGCTCTTAAGAGTGCTCTTAATTGTGTATGTAAAATATCTTTCCGATCCATACTTATTCTAATAGCTCTATAACCTAAAAAAGGATTTTCTTCTTTAGGTAAATTCATATATGGTATTTTTTTATCCCCACCTATATCCATAGTTCTAATAATAACTGATTTATCATGCATATTTGTTGCAACAGTTTTATAAATATTAAATTGTTCTTCTTCTGTAGGTAAAGAAGTACGATTCATAAATAAAAATTCTGTTCTATATAAACCAATACCATCAGCACCATTTTTTTCAATATTACTTAACTCTTTTAATGATCCTATATTAGCACATACTTTTATTTTAAAATTATCTTTTGTTTTAGCTGGTAAATTACTATTTTTTTTTAATTTTTCTTTTTCAAAAAGATATTGATTAAATAATATTTTTTTTTCTTTAATTTTATTTATAGAAGGATTTATATAAATTAAATTATTAATACTATCTAAAATAATATAATCATTTGTTTTAACTTTAGTTGTTATATTTCCTGTTCCAACAATTGCTGGTATTTCTAATGAACGTGCCATTATAGCTGTATGAGAAGTTTTACTTCCTAAATCAGTGATAAAACCTAAAATTTTTTTTAAGTCTAATTGAGCAGTTTCTGAAGGTGTTAGGTCCTTTGCAATTAAAATTACTTTTTTATTTATTTGATTTAAATTTAAAATATTTAAATTTAAAATATTTTTTATTAAACGATCACCAATATCTTTTATATCAATAATCCTTTCTTTTAAATATTTATCATCTAAATTTTCTAATATTTTAATTTGAGATTTTATTACTGAATCTACAGCAGCATCTGCTGAAAATAAATTATTTTTTATTAAAAAAATAATTTCTTTAGTCATTTCTTCATCTTCTAAAAAAAGAATATGTCCATCAAGAATTAATTCTTTTTCAGAATTTAAATTATTTAATGATTTTTTTTTAATATATTCTAATTGTCTTATAGATTTTTTTTGGCTATCTAAAAATTTATTAATTTCTATATTTATTTGATTATCAGTAATTTTATTACGATTAATAATAATATTATTTTTTTTTAATAAAAAAGCTTTACCAAAAGAAATACCAGGAGAAGCTAAAATTCCTGAAATCATATTTTTACCTCATTATATAATAATTTTATATCAATATTTATTGAAATAATAATTTAAATAAGTTACTAAACTAAGAATTAGTTTTATTAGTAAAATCTTTATAAATTATATTTTTTATTATAAAATTAAAAAATTATTTTATAATTTTTGAATAATTTTAGTCAAATGTTCTATAGCATTTTTTTCATCTATTCCTGAAGTTTTTAAAATAATTAAAGTTCCTTTAGTTAATCCTAATGTTTGAATTTTAAATAAACTTTTAGCGTTTACTGTTTTTCCTTTAGATGTAATTGTAATATCTGATATAAAATTTTTAGCTTCTTTTACAAAAAGTGCTGCTGGACGAGTATGAAAACCATGAGTGTTATTAATAATAATTTCTTTTTGTAACATTATTTTTCCTTAATTTTAATATATTAAACAATAATTATATAATAATTAAAATATTAATTTATCAATAATAAATAATTTTTATATATTTAAATATTTTATTGTATAAATAACATAGATAAATTATCTTGGCTACTAAATTTATTAAGATATATATATTATATATTTTATTTATTATTAAAATAATAATAAATCTAAATTTTAATAAAAAAATTATTTTAATATAATTTAGAATATATATATATTATATATAAATTATTATTTATTTTTAAAAAAAATAAAGATAAATAATTATATACTTAATTATTTAAAATATTTATTTTAATATTTTAAAAATATTTTATTTATAAGGTTATTATATAAAAATGAAAATTTTTGATAAAAAATTTAATAAAAATAATATTTCAATTAAAACAATTTTATTCTTAATAAAAAAATATCAAACTCCATTTTGGCTATATTGTGCTGAAAATATAAAAAATAAAATTTTACAATTAAAACAATTTGATATAATAAGATTTGCACAAAAGTCTTGTTCTAATATAAATATTTTAAAAATTATGAGATATGAAGGAGTTAAAGTTGATGCTATTTCATTAGGAGAAATAGAAAGAGCTTTAATTGCTGGATATGATCCTAAAAAAATTAATGATATTGTATTTACATCTGATATTTTTGATAAACAAACGTTAAAACGTATTATTGAGTTAAACATTACTGTAAATATTGGTTCAATAGATATGATACATCAATTAGGTAATATTTCTAAAGGTCATAATATATGGTTAAGAATTAATCCTGGTTTTGGGCATGGTCATAATAAAAAAACAAACACAGGAGGAGAGACAAGTAAACATGGTATTTGGTATACAGATTTAAAAAAATCAATTTATTTTATAAAAAAATATAATTTAAATCTAATTGGAATACATATGCATATAGGTTCAGGAGTTGATTATTATCATTTACAGAAAGTATGTAATTCAATGTTAAATAATGTATTACAACCTTATATGCCTAAAATTAATATAATCTCAGCTGGAGGAGGCTTATCTATACCTTATAAAAAAAATGATATTAAAGTAAATACTAATCATTATTTTAAATTATGGAATAATACAAGAAATATTATTAATAAGTTTTTTAAAAGAAATATAAAATTAGAAATTGAACCAGGAAGATTTTTAGTAGCAGAATCAGGTATTTTAATTTGTCAAGTTTGTGCTATAAAAAATATAAAAAATAAAAGGTTTGTTATAGTAGACGCGGGTTTTAATGATTTAATTAGGCCTGTAATGTATGGTAGTTATCATTATATATCTGCAATTTCTTCTAAGGGTCAAGATATGTCTAATGATTTAAAAATTAATACTATTGTTGCAGGTCCTTTATGTGAATCAGGAGATATATTTACACAATTAGATAATGGTGAAATTTCTTATTTTAAGTTACCTATAGTTAATATTGGGGATTATTTAATTTTTCATGATACTGGAGCATATGGAGCTTCAATGTCTTCTAATTATAATAGTAGACCTTTAATACCTGAAATTTTAATTGAAAATAATATACCTAAAATTATTAGACGTCGTCAAAAAATACAAGAATTAATTAATTTAGAATTGTTTTAAAAAATTTTTTTAATAATTATTTTTTAATAAAGAATTTAAAAATTTTTTTTTAAAATATAAAGCTTTAGGAACAACAGATATAACTTTACCTAAATTATTGATAGTTTTGGTAAAAGATTTTTTACCTCCTTTGTTTTTGATTAATAAAATATAACCATTATAAGAATTTATACTTTTTATTTTTCCTAAAATTAATAATTTTACTAAATTAGACCAATCATAATTTAACTTTATTTTATCATCTATATTTGGTACCCAAAAAAATGGTTTACCTATCTTTCTCATATGGAGAGGTGTATTTATATTTTTAATGATAATAGGTATCCATAAAATTTTAGATACTTTATTATATAATTTACTTTTATAAAAAAGTAAAAGATCTTTATTAATTAAAGGTAAAGAACAAATAAAACTATTATTTATAGTTTTATTGTTTAAATCAATAGTTATTGTTTTAATTTCTATACCAAGATATGGTATGTCTTGATTAAATAAATTATTATTTTTTTTACCTATTAAATAAAATTCTATTAATTTACCTATTATTCCTTTATCTTTTTTAAAATTATTAGATATTTTATAATTTAACCATCTTGCAATATCTAGTATATAATACCCTGTTATTAATTTTGCTCTTAAAAACAAAATATTTTCATTAGGAATAAAGGTAGAAAAAATTTTTTTCATATATTTACATAAATTATATTTATAAATAAATATATTGTATAATATATTAATAAAATTAATTAATCTATAATAAAAATGTATAAAAAATATTTTTTATTTCCAAAAATAAATCCAATTTTTTTAAAAATAAATAAAATTAATATTTATTGGTATGGAATTATGTATTTTATTAGTTTTATTTTAGTAAAAAAAATTTCTTATATAAGAAATAAAAATAATAATTTTGGGAAAAAAGAAGAAATTAATAATTTATTATGTTTATGTTTTTTAGGTTTATTATTAGGAGGTAAATTAGGATGTATACTACTGTATAATATACATGTTTTTATAAAAAATCCAATTATTTTAATAAAAATTTGGACAGGAGGGATGTCATTTTTTGGAGGTTTAATAGGTACTATTATAGTTATATCTTTTATTTCTTACATAAAAAAGAAAAATTTTTTACAAATTACAGATTTTATAGTACCTATGGTTCCAATCGGGATTGGTATGGGAAGAATAGGAAATTTTATTAATAGTGAATTATGGGGAAAAGTAACAAATGTACCATGGGCTATTATATTTCCTAATTCAATTAAAAAAGATCTAATTTTTTTACAAAAAAATTTAAAATATAAAAAAATTTTTATACAATATGGTAATTTACCTAGACATCCAACACAAATTTATGAATGTTTATTAGAAGGTATAATTTTATTTTTAATTTTAAATATAATTTTTAAAAAAAATATATTTACAGGATATAAATCTATTTTATTCTTAATTTTTTATGGTATAATAAGGTTTATTGTTGAATATTTTAGAGAACCTGATATCCAATTTACTTTTTTTAAAAATAATATTATTTTAACTATTAATCAATTATTTTCAATAATTATGATAATTATTGGATTAATTTTATTTATAAAAAAAAAATCATTTAATCAAATATAAATTAATATGTTTACAAACTATTATTCAAATAATATTAATATTTTATTAAATATAATAAAAATACAAATTAAAAAAAATCCTTTAAAAAATCCTTTAAATCCAGAAATAATCTTATATGATAAACATAAAAATTTTTCTAAATTAATTAAAATTAATTTTTCAAAAATTTTAGGAATATATAGTAATATTAAATTTATTACTTTTGATAAATTTATTTGGAATACTTTTATAAAAATTGTACCTAATATATCTAAAAATAATATTTTATATAAGGAAAATATTGTTTGGTTAATATTATTATTAATTCCTACATTAATATCTACAAAAGAATTTATAAATTTTAAAAAAAAATTTGGATCTAAAATTAAAAATTTTAATTATTTATTTCAAATATCTACTCAAATTTCTAATTTATATAATGATTATCAAAAATATAAACCAGAATTATTATTTTTATGGGAAAAAAAAAAATTTTTTTTAACTATAAATAATGAACATCAAATATGGCAAGCTAAATTATGGAGAACATTATTAAAATATTATAAAAATACTTTAGATAAAAAATTATGGCATTATGGTAAATTATTTTATTTTTATGAAAAATATAAAAAAAATATATTATTTAAATATAATTTAATTCCAGAAAGAATTTTTATATTAGATATACAAAATATTCCTTTAATACATTTAAATTTATTAAAAAAAATAGAAAAATACATAGAAATACACATTTTAATATGTAATCCTTCTAAATATTATTGGGGTAATATTTCTAAATATACTTATATTAATAAGAAAAAAAATGTTAATTTTAATACATTATTATTTTCTTGGGGTAATTATTGTTTAAATAATATAAACAAATTAATAAATTTATCATCTAGATATATTGAAACTTTTATAGAAAATAAAAATCTAAGTTTATTAGATAATATAAAAAATGACATTTTATATTTAAATGAAAATAATTTAAAATATAAAAAAAAAATTAATTATTTAGATAAATCTATTCAGATAAATATCTGTGAAGATCTTTATACCGAAACAGAATTATTATATAATAATATACTATATACTCTAAAAAATAATCAAGATTATTTTTTACATGATATTATTGTTTTATCTCCTAATTTAAAATTATATATTCCTTATATTAATACAATATTTAAAAATATTAATATACCTATTAATATATATTCTAATCAGAATAAAATAGAAAATTTAGATATTTTAAATAAATTTTTATTTTTATTAAAAATATCTTATAAAGATTTAACTCCTAAAGAAATATTTTTTTTATTAGATGATGATTATATATCTAATAAATTTCTTTTAAATAAAGATGATTTAGAATATTTACATTATTGGATAAAAGATTTAGGAATTAAATATGGTCTAAATATTAAAAATTTTAATAATATTAATTTACCTAAAGATCAATATACATGGAAATTAGGTATTTATCGTATATTTTTGGGATTTGCTTTAAATCAAAATATAGGAAAATGGAAAAATTTAATTCCATATAATATATCTATTGGATTATCAAAGGAATTAATAGGTAAATTTCTTTATTTTTTAATTCAATTAGAAAAATGGAAAAATAAACTTAATAAAAAATATTTTTTAAAACAATGGAAAAATATTTTATTAAAACTTTATCAAAATTTTTTTCCTAAAAATAAGTTTATAGATAAAAATATCTATTTTATTTTAAATAAAATTTTTTTGTTCCTTGATCAAGGTATTGATATAAAATATAAAAAAAAAATTTCAATTAAAATAATTATAAAAAAAGTTAAATTTTTTATTAAAAAAAAAAATGAAAATTTCTTATTTTCTATAAATAAGATTAATTTTTGTCCTTTAAATATATTTCAAAATATATTTTTTAAACAAATTTTTGTAATTGGAATGAATAATGATTATTTTCCAAAAAAAAAATATCCTATTACATTTGATTTATTAAAAAATAATATTTATAAAAATAATTATTTAGATAAAGAAAAAAATTTATTTTTAAAAATAATTATTTCTACAGAAAATAAATTATTTATTAGTTTTACTGATAATAAACAAATTAATAATAATTTATCTAGTATAGTAAAAAAATTACTATCATATATTTCTAAAAATTATTTTTTTAAAAAAAAAATAATTAATAATAATATTATTAAATATTTTTATAGAAATTATAAATATAAAAATATTAATTTTTTTAATAAAAAAAAACTTGATGTTATAGTTAATAATAAAATTATTATAAATAAACCAATAAAAATTATTAAATTAAAAATTAATAATTTAATTAATTTTTGGAAACATCCAATTAAAGGATATTTTAATCAAGGATTGAGAATATATTTAGAAAATTTGGATAAAATAAAAGTATCTAATACAGAACCATTTACTATTAATTATTTACAAGAATATATTATAAATAAAAAAATATTACGTACACTAATTTTAAATGAAAACATTAATGATTTATACTATTTTTATTTAAATAATGGTATTTTACCTTATGGTTATTATGGAGAAATATGGTGGGAAGAAAAAATATATAAAATTAATCAAATGTTTAATAATCAATTTCAGAAGTATAAATATATAGAAAAGATTTATACAATTAATTTTAAAATTTTAAATATTATTTTAAAAGGAAAAATAAAATTTTTTAATTATGAAAAAGGTTTAATTAAATTTGAACCTAAAATAATAGATATTAAAACTATTATTAGTCTTTGGATTAAATATTTAATTTTATGTGCAAATAATATTGATAATAAAAAAATAAATTTATTTATTTATGGTTTAAAAAAAACAAAATATAATTTTAAATTTTTAACAAAAAATAAAGCTATTTTTTTATTAGAAAAATATATAAATGGTTATTTGTCTGGTATAAATCATCCTATCTTTTTACCTATGAAAAGTTCTTGGATTTGGATAAATACTTGTTATGATAAAAAAAAAAAATGTATTAATAATGATTTATTAATACAAAAACAAGCAAAAAAAAAATTTTTCTATTATTGGAATAATAATAACTTTATTAATGAAAAAAATGATCCATATTTTAAAAAATTAAATTTTAATTTAAATGAAAAAGAATGGATAAAAATTAAAAAATTAATTCAAAAATGGATGAATGATTTATTATATTATAATAATTAATTTAGATTTAATAAAATGATAAAAAAATTAATAAAATTAAAAGAATTTGATCCATTTAAAGAAAATTTAAAAGGTCAATATCTTATTGAAGCTTCTGCTGGTACTGGAAAAACATTTACTATTATTATCTTATATTTAAGAATGCTTTTAGGTTTACATCAAAAAAATTGTAATGTATTACCATTAACTGTAGAACAAATTTTAGTAGTAACTTTTACTGACCTTGCAACACAAAATTTACGTAAAAGAATAAAGAAAAGTATTAATATTTTAAGAAAAGGATGTTTAGAAAAAAAAAGTAAATATGATATTATAAATAATTTTATAAAAGAAATTAAAGATTATAAAGTAGCTAATAATTTATTGTTAAAAGCTGAATTAAATATTAATAATGCATCTATTTATACAATACATTCTTTTTGTCAAAAAATTTTAAATTTTAAAAATTATGAAATTTATGATTTTTTTTCTAATAAAAAAATTATTAGTGATGAATTAACTTTACAACAAGAAGCTTCTATTAATTTTTGGAGAAAATATTTTTATAAATTACCAAAAAAAATAGCAAGAATAGTTTTTTTTTATTGGAAATCTCCTTTTGATTTATTAAATACAATAAGCCCTTTTTTACTAAAAAAACCTTTTCCAAAAATTAAATATCTAATTAAAAATAAAAATTTTTATATACAATTTTATAAAAATTTAAAATATATTAAAATAATAAAAAAATATTGGATAAAATATAAAAATAATATATTTAACATTATTATTAATTCTAATGTTAATAAACATATTTATAATAAAAATTTAATAAATAAATGGATAAATATTATTAATTTATGGAGTATAACAAAAAGTAAAGATAATTTTTATCCTAAAGAATTATCTAAATTTTCTCAAAAATTATTAATTAATAACACAATTAATAATATTAAAATACCAAAATATATTTTATTTAAATATATAGATATTTTTTTAAAAAAATTTAATAATTTAAAATTTTTAATAATTTTAAAAGCTATTAAATATATAAATCAATATGTAATAAAAAAAAAAGAAAAAAATAATGAAATAAGTTTTAATGATTTATTAATTATTTTAAATAAAGGATTAAATAGCCCATATGGTATAAAAATTGCAAAAGATATAAAAAAATTATTTCCTATAATATTAGTAGATGAATTTCAAGATACAGATATACAACAATATAATATTTTAAAAAAAATTTATATTAATAAATCAAATAGTATAATTATACTAATTGGTGATCCAAAACAATCTATCTATTCTTTTAGAGGAGCTGATATTTTTACTTATTTAAAAGCTTCATTTGAAATAAAAAAACGTTATACATTAAAAAATAACTGGCGTTCTTCTAGTACTATGGTAAATAGTATAAATAAAATATTTTCTTATAGAACTTATCCTTTTTTATTTAAAAATATTATTTTTTATCCTATTAGATATACAAATAAAAAATTAAACTATAATCTTATCATTAATAAAAAAATTAAACCTGGGATTACTTTCTGGTTTATTAATAAAATTATTGATATTAATTCATATAAACAAAAAATAGCATATACATGTGCATATGAAATATGTCAATTAATAATTTTAGGAAATAAAAATCAAGCATTTTTACAAAAAAATAATAAAAATCAAAAAATTAAAATTTCAGATATCACAGTTTTAGTAAGAAATCGTTTTGAAGCATATATTTTACAAAAAGAATTTATTAAATTCAAATTACCTTCTATTTATTTATCTAATTCAGACAATATATTTGAAAAACAAGAAGCAAAAGAACTAATTTTATTGTTAAAAACTATTTTACAACCAAATAAACAAAAGATTATTAATCTTCTATCAAGTGCATTATTTAATGTTAATTTATCTTTTTTTATAGATAATAAAGAAAAAAATTATATAAGTACAATAATTAATAAATTTATTAATTATAAATTACTTTGGGAGAAATATGGTATTTTAACTATGTTAGAAACAATTTTTATAAAAGATGCTATTTTTTATAAAGAAAATTTTATTAATAATTTTATAGCAAAAAAAATAAAAAATATTTTATATTTAGGAGAATTAATTCAAACATCATGTATAAATATTATAAATTATAATCAAATTATAGATTGGTTATCAGAACAAATTATACATACTAATAAAAATTTATTAAATAAACAAATAAAATTATATTATAATATTAATAAAATAAAAATTATGACAATACATAAATCAAAAGGATTACAATTTCCTATTGTTTGGTTACCATTTATTTCTTCGAATATTATAGAATCTATAAATAAAGATGCTATCATTTATCATGATAGAAAAAATTTTAAATTAATTTTAGATTTTAAAAAAGATGAAGAAAGTAAAAAATTTTTTTTAGAAGAATCACTTGCTGAAAATTTAAGATTATTATATGTTTCATTAACAAGATCAATTTTCCATTGTAGTATTGGTATTGCTAATATTAAATTTTTTAACTTAAAAAAATTAAATTTATATTTAAAATATTTTAATTCTTTAGATTTTTTACTTAAAAAAAAAAATAATATTTCTAATATAGAATTAGAAAAAATTTTAAATAATTTAAAAAATAAAGATATTTCGATTAAAATTGTAAAAAAAAAAAAATTAATAAAAATAGATAATAAAATTTTAAAAAAAAAAAAAAAAAAATTATTATTTACACAGAAAATTAATAATTTTTTTTTTAAAAATAAAACAATATCTAATTTTTCTAAGATAAAAAAACAACAAAATATTAATTTTAATTATTTAAATATTAATCTAAAAAATATATTTTCAAATTTAAATAAAGAAAAATTAAAAAAAACACAATATAATTTTCCTCATGGTAAACAAATAGGAATTATATTACATAATATTTTAGAAAAACTAGATTTTACCCAAATTATTTCTAGAAAATTTATTAAAAAAGAACTAATAAAAAATAATATTAATTTTACTTGGCATATTATGCTAACTAATTGGTTTAATAATATTTTAAAGAAACCAATAGGTAATGAAAATATTATTCTAAATAAAATAGAAAATAAAAATAAAAAAACAGAATTTAAATTTTATTTATCTATTAAAAAATCATTTTCTTCCACTAAATATAATAACTTTATAAGTAAATATGATTTAATTTCTTGTCATTTATATAAATTAAAATTTAAAGTAATAGAAGGATTTTTATCAGGTATAATTGATTTAATTTTCTTATGGGGAAAAAAATATTATATTATAGATTATAAATCCACTTGGTTAGGTAATAATTATAAAAATTATAAAAAAAAATATATTCAAAATGATATATGTTTCAATCGTTATGATATACAATATCAAATTTATTCATTAGCTTTACATAAATATTTAAAATATCGTATTAATAATTATAATTATAAAAAACATTTTGGGGGGGTAATATATTTATATATTAGAGGAATTAATAATAAAAAAAATCAAAATGGTATTTGGATAACAAAACCATCTTTAAAATTAATTAATAAATTAAATCAACTGTTTGTTTAAATTTATTTTTAAAATATTAAAATAAAATATATGCAATATTTTTTAAAAAAATTATGTGAAATAGGTATTATTAGATTAATTGATCTTTATTTTGCATCTATATTCACAACAAAGAAACAAGAATTTTTAAAATATTCAATTACATTACTTAGTAATAATATTAGTAAAGGTAATATTTGTTTACCAATATCTAAATTATATTTAGATATAAATATTAAAAATCAAAAAAATAAATTTTTTATAAAAAAAATAAAAGAAATAAATAAAATTACAAATTGGAAAAATATATTATTTTTAGATAAAAAAATTATTAGTAATGGTAAAAAAATTACTCCTATTATTTTAGAAGATAATTGCCTTTATTTATATAAAATATGGGATGAAGAAAATACAATAGTAAAAAATTTTCTTAAAAATCAATGTATGTTAGTAGAACAAGATAAAATTAAAAATATATTAAAATTTTTATTTATTAATAATAATAAAGATGATTTTTTTCAGAAACAAGCTATTTGTGCTGCTTTAACACATAGAATTAGTATTATTAGTGGATCTCCAGGAACTGGCAAAACAAGTATAATATCTAAAATAATTTTTACATTTATAAAAATTTTTAACAATCCTTTAAAAATTAGGGTTGTTGCAACTACTGGTAAAGCTTCTGTAAGACTAACTCAATCTATAAACAACTTTTTTAAAAAAATATCTTTAAATTTAATAAATAAAAACGAAAAAAAAAATATTCCAAAAAAAGCAACTACTATACATAATTTATTAAAAATGAAAATCTATACTGAAGATACCTTATATAATTCTCAAAATAAATTAAATTTAGATCTATTAATAATAGATGAAGCATCTATGATTAATTTTAATTTAATGTCTATTATTTTAAAATCTTTATCTAAAAAAACTAAATTAATATTATTAGGAGATGAATATCAATTACCTTCAATAGAGTATGGTAATATGTTTAAAGATTTATGTTATTTTAAAAATTTTTTTTTTACAAGAAAATATTTTATATGGTTAAATAGTATAACTAATAATAAATTACAAGAAAATTATAATATTCCAAATTTTTTTTTCCGTAATTTTATTACTGTATTACAACATAATTATAGATATCCAAATAATTCTGGTATTAATAAATTAGCTATAATGATTAAAAAAGGTAATATAAAAAAAATTAAAAAATTATTTTTATTAAAAAAATATAATGATATTAATTATATTAATATTATGAATGAAAAAAATTATAAATTCATGATTAACTCATTTATTAATGAGTATAAAAAATATTTTATTTTTTTAAAAAAAAATCATAATCATAAAAATATTTTGCAAAAATTTAATTATTATCAAATTATATGTGCAGTTAAACATGGTTTATTTGGTACAAAAACAATTAATAATATTATAGAACAAGAATTATTTAATAAAAAAATATTAATAAATAATATTAAATATCATAATTGGTATATAGGAAGACCAATTATTATTAACCAAAATAATAATTTTTTAAATTTATTTAATGGAGATATTGGAATCACTTTTTTTGATGAAAATGATAAAAAATTAAAAATAAAATTTTTATTAGCTAATGATAAATATCAAGTGATATCTATCAAAAATTTACCTCCTTATGATATAGCTTATGCAATAACTACACATAAATCTCAAGGATCAGAATTTGAAAAAATATCATTAGTATTACCAAATAAATTTTATCCTATTTTAACTAGAGAATTAATTTATACTGCAATTACTAGAGCTAAAAAAAAAATAAATATTTATAGTCACAAATCAATTTTTTATAAAGCAATAAAATTAAAAATTAAAAGATTTTCTAATATTAAAAAAAAAATACTTCATTATATAGAAAAAATTATTTATAAATAATTTTATTTAAATGTTAAAGTAATCTTTCTTTAATTCTAGCTGCTTTACCTGTTAATTTACGTAAATAATATAATTTTGCTTTTCTTACATGACCTGTTTTTTTAATTATAATAGAATGAATTATTTTAGAATATAAAGGAAAAACACGTTCAACTCCAATACCATTGGATAATTTTCTAATTGTAAAAGAACAATTAAAACTATTTTTCTTAACTAAAGAAATAACAATACCTTCAAAATTTTGAAGTCTTTTTTTTAATCCTTCTACAACCCAAATTTTTATTTCTAATGTATCTCCAGATCTAAATATAGGAAATTTATTATAATTTTTTATTTGTTTTTTTTCTACATAAGAAATAATATTATTCATCTTTAACTCCATTAAATTATTTATTTTTTAAATAAGATTTTTTAAAATTTTGAAATAAAATTTTCTCTTTTTTTGTTAATTTCTTTTTTCTTAATAAATCAGGTCTTTTTAACCAAGTTATTCCTAAAGATTGTTGTAATTTCCATTCTTGTATTTTTTTATGATTTCCTGATAATAATATGGAAGGCACAATATTTTTTTTTAAATTTGTTAATTTTTTAGGATGAGTATAATTAGGAGCATCTAATAAACCATTATTAAAAAAAGAATCAGTATTAGCAGATGATATATTATTTAATACACCAGGTATTTGTCTTACTAATATATCTAATAATATCATAGCAGGTAATTCTCCCCCACTAAGAATATAATCACCAATAGATACTTCTTCATCTACAAAATTATTAATAACACGTTCATCTATACCTTTATATCTTCCACAAATAAATATCATTTTGTTATATGATACTAATTTTTTTATATAAGCAATATTAATTTTTTTACCTTGTGGAGATAAATAAATTATTTTAACATTATTTTTCATTTCTAATTTTGCTTTATAAATAGATTTTATTAATGGTTCTGCTTTTAATATAACTCCTCCACCACCTCCATAAATATTAGAATCTATTTTACTAAATTTATTTTTTATAAAATCTCTAGGATTCCAAAAATTAATATTTAGTAATTTTTTTTTTATACTTTTATGAATTAATCCATATTTTATAATTTTTTTGAACATTTCTGGAAATAAACTAATAATACTAATCCACATAATTATTATTTTTTATTTTTTTATTTTAAGAAATTAAAAATCCCAATTTACTTTAATAATTTTATTTATTAAATCTATATTTTTAATTATATTAGGTTCAATAAAAGGAATTAATATTTTTTTTTTCATATATAAGTTATTAGGTTGAATAATAAGTATATCATATAATTTTATTGTTATAATATTTATAACTTTACCTATATTAATATTATTATTATTTAATATATAACATCCAATTATCTCATCCCAATAATATTCTTTTTCTTTTTTATATTTTATTAATTCATTTTTAAAAATATAAATTTCATGATTGATAAATTTAATAGTATCTTCATTTTTATTAACATTATTAATTTTAACAATAAAATATTTTTTTTTATCTTTATATTTATTAAATTTTATAAAAAAAATATCTTTTATATTATTAATAATAAATAATTTTTTATATAAAAAAATACTTTTTTTTTTTTCAGTGTAAGAAAATAATCTAATTAATCCTTTAATACCATAAATTTTACCAAATTTACCTAAAATTATTTTTTTATTTAAAATATTCATGAATAAATTTATTTTATTAAACTATATACTCTTTTTGAGAGAATAGCGCCCTTAGATAACCAAAAATTAATTCTATCTTTATTAAATTTTATTATTTTTTTTTTACAATTTTTTTTAGAATTAAAAGGATTAAAATAACCTAATTTTTCTATAAAACGTCCATCTCTAGAATTTCTACTATCAGTAACAATTATTTGATAAAAAGGTTTTTTTTTTATACCTTTTCTAGATAATCTAATTTTAATCATATTTACTCCTATTTTCTAAAATTAAAAAAGTTTTTTACATATTTTATTATTTTATTAATATTATTATTTTTTTTCATTTTTTTATTAATTAATTTCATTTGATTATATTGTTTTAGTATAACATTTATTTTTAAAATAGAAACTCCTGATCCTAATGATATTCTTTTTTTCCGAGAATAATTAAGTATGTTAATATTTTGTTTTTCTGATTTAGTCATAGATGTCATTATTGCTTTAATATTTTTTATAGTTGAATCGTCTATATTCATAATATTTATTATAGAATTTGTAGGATATTGAATATTATTCATTTTCATTTTGTTTAATAAAAAAGAAATATTTTTATTACCTATTAATTTTATTTGTTCTAATTGTTCTAAAAAATCTTTAAAATCTAATGTTTTTTTACTTTTTAATTTATTAATTATTTTTTGATTTTCTTTGAAATTAATTTTTTTTTTGATGTTTTCAATAACAGCTAATTCAGAAGACATACCTAATATTTTAGAAGCAATTATATCAGGAGAAAATATTGTAATATTATTTATTTTTTCTCCATTACCAACAAATTTAATAGGTTTTTTTATAACATATTTTGTAGATAAAAAAGCTCCCCCTCTAGTATCACTATCAGCTTTAGTTAAAAAAATTCCTGTTATTGGTAATAATTCATTAAATTTTTTAGCACTATTAATTGAATCTTGTCCTGTCATTGCATCAATAACAAATAAAATTTCTATAGGACATAATAAATTAGAGATATTTTTTATTTCTTTCATCATTTTCTTATCAATATGTAATCTACCAGCTGTATCTATAATTAATATGTCATAAAAGTTTATTCTAGCATAATTTAGTACTTTTTCGGATATTTCTATTGGTGAAAGATTTAAATTTATATCAAAAAAATCAATTTTTACACTTTTTGCTAAAATTTTTAATTGCTGTATAGCTGCTGGTCTATATATATCTGTTGATGCTACTAAAACTTTTTTTTTATATTTTTTTTTTAAAAAATATGCTAATTTTACAACACTAGTTGTTTTACCTACACCTTGTAATCCTATAAATAATATTATAGCTGGAGGTTGAATTGCAAGATTAATATTCTTATCAGAAGAATCCATAATTTTTATTAAATTCTTATGTATTAATTTTATAAATTCTTGTCCTGGGGTAAAATTATTATTAATTTTTTTACCAATAGCATCTTTTTTAATTTTATTAATAAAATTTTTAGTTACTTCTAATGCAACATCAGCTTCTAATAAATTAATATAGATTTCATCTAAAGTATCTTGAATATTTTTTTCTGTTAAACGTCCATAATTTCTAATTCTTGATAATATTTTAGATAATTTATTACTTAAATTTTCAAACATTTACATTCCTCACATAAATTTTATTTATTTTACAAAAAATATTGTTTTATTTTAAAAAATTAATTATTAATTTCCTAAGACTAAAAAACATAAATTTATTTTATAAATAAAATAAATTTTAATAAAATAAAATGATAAAAAATAAAGAATTAGAAATTATTATTAATAATAAGTTAAATACTAATTTTAGTATACAAGATTATATACCGAATGGATTACAAATAGAAGGTAAAAAATATATAAAAAATATTATAATGGGAGTTAGTGCTTGCCAAAAATTATTAGATATTGCTGTAAAATTAAAGACAGATGCTATTATAGTTCATCATGGATATTTTTGGAATAATGAATCTTCAGTTATTAGAGGATTGAAAAAAAAAAGAATATATACAATATTAAAAAATAATATTAATTTATATAGTTGGCATCTTCCTTTAGATATTAATCAACAAATAGGAAATAATATTTATTTAGCTAAAATTTTAAATATAAATTTTAAAGGTATAATTAATCCTTTTGTTTTTTATGGATATTTAAAAAATAAAATTAGTATAAAAAAATTTCTTTTTATTATAAAAAATAAATTAAATAGAACACCGTTACATTTCGGAGAAAATGCTCCAAAAAAAATTTATAAAATTGCTTGGTGTAGTGGAGCAGGACAAAAATTTTTAGAAAAAGTTATAAAATATAATATAGATGTTTTTATTACAGGAGAAGTATCAGAAATGAATTTTCATATTGCAAATGAAAATAAAATTCATTTTATTAGTGCTGGACATCATGCAACTGAAAAAGGTGGAGTTATTATGCTAGGTAATTGGTTAAAAAAAAAATTTAAATTAAATACTAATTTTATTAATATAAATAATCCAGTATAAAAATAATATTTTTTTACTTTTAATTAAATTTTTAATTTTAAATTAAAAATTAAAACTAAATAATTAAAATTAATAATTTTATAAAAAAGGAATTATTTTGAATAAAAAATTAAATTTAATATCACTTACATCATTAGTTCTTAGTTCTATGTTAGGAGCTGGAGTATTTAGTTTACCACAAAATATGGCTATAATTGCTGGTCCTTTAGCTTTAATAATAGGATGGATTATCACTGGGATTGGAATTATTTTTTTAGCTACAACATTATTATTATTAAATAAAATAAAACCTGATCTTCAAGGAGGAATTTTTTCATATGCAAAAAATGGATTTGGTAATTTAATTGGATTTTTTTCTGCATGGGGATATTGGTTATGTGCTATTATTGCAAATGTTTCTTATTTAGTTATCGTATTTTCTGCTATTAGTTTTTTTATTGATACTCCAAAAAATATTATTTTTAGTAATGGTAATACATGGCAATCTATATTAGGAGCATCAATTTTATTATGGTTAGTTCATTTTTTATTACTTAATGGAGCACAAACTGCATCTATCATTAATAAAATAACTACATTATGTAAATTAATACCTTTAAGTATTTTTATTCTTTTATCTTTTATCGCTTTTAATTTTAAAAAATTTCAAATAGATTTAATGGGATATTATTTAAATATTTCTCTGTTAAAACAAATTAAAAATACAATGTTAATTACTTTATGGGTATTTATTGGAGTAGAAGGAGCTGTGATTTTATCATCTAGAGCAAAAAATAAAAATGATGTTGGTAAAGCTACTTTATTAGCAGTGATTATTGCATTATTTATATATTCATTAGTAACTTTATTATCTTTTGGAATTATGAATAGAATAGATTTAGCAAGTATGAAAAATCCTTCAATGGCAGGGCTAATGACAATTTTAATTGGTAAATTTGGTAATTTATTTACTGCAATAGGATTAATTATATCAGTATGCGGAGCTTATTTAAGCTGGACTATTATGGCAGCAGAAGTTCCATGTATTGCTTCTAAAAATAATATATTTCCTAAGATATTATCTAAACAAAATTGTAATAATGCACCATCATATGCTTTATGGTTTACTAATATTAGTATGCAATTATGTTTAATATTAATCTGGATCTCTAAAGTAAATTATAATAAGTTATTAACTATTGCATCTGAAATGATATTAGTACCATATTTTTTAGTAGGTGCATATTTATTAAAAATATCTTTTAGAAAAAAAAATAAATTTAATTTTTTTATAAGTTTAGGTTCTTGTATCTATTCTATATGGTTATTATATGCAGCAGGATTTACAAATTTATTATTATCATTAGTATTATACATTCCTGGATTAATATTTTTAATATTAACTAAAATTAATAATCCAAATATTTTATTTTTAAATAAAATAGAAAAATTTTTTTGTTTTATTTTATTATTAATATCTTTTTATTCTTTATATTTTTTAATTAAATAATAATAATTAATTAATTAATTTAAAATATAATATGACTGTTATATGTTAAAATAACAGTCATAAAATAATAATAAAATTATAATTTAAAATTTTTAAATTTTTTAATATCTACTGTAGAATCAATTTGGCCAATTAAATAAGAACTTACTTCTACTTCTTGAGGTGCCATTTGGACATTATCTGATATTAACCAAGAATTAATCCATGGAATAGGATTTTTTTTTATAGAAAATGGGCTTTTTAAACCAACTTTTTCCATTCTAATATTAGTAATATATTTAATATATTTACATAAAATATTTTTATTTAACCCAATCATTGATCCATTAGAAAAAAGATATTCTGCCCATTTTTGTTCTTGTATAGAAGCATCAATAAATAATTGATAACATTGTTTTTGACATTCAATTGCAATTTTTGCCATATCTTTATCTTCTTCTCCTTTTTGCATCATATTTATGATATATTGAGTACCTATTAAATGTAAATATTCATCACGGGCTATAAACCTAATAATTTTAGCATTACCTTCCATTAATTCTCTTTCAGCAAAAGCAAATGAACATGCAAAACTTACATAAAATCTAATAGCTTCTAAAATATTAACACTCATTAAACATAAATATAATTTTTTTTTTAAATCGTATAAATTAATATTAATTTTTTTTTTATTAAATAAAAAATTACCTTCACCAAATAAATGCCAATAATTAGTTGTTTTAATTAATTCATCATAATATTTGATAATATCATTTGTACGAAGAATAATATTATTATTAGTAACAATATCATCAAAAACTATTGATGGATCATTTACAATATTTCTAATTATATGTGTATATGATCTAGAATGTATTGTTTCAAAAAAAGACCATGTTTCTATCCATGTTTCTAATTCTGGAATAGAAACAAGAGGTAGTAATGCTATATTAGGACTTCTTCCCTGAATTGAATCTAATAAAGTTTGATATTTTAGATTACTAATAAATATATGTTTTTCATTTTTTGGTAAATTTTGATAATGAATTTGATCATATGATATATCTATTTCTTCAGGTCTCCAAAAAAAACTTAATTGTTTTTCAATTAAATTTTCAAAAATATAATGTTTTTGTTGATCATAACGTGCAATATTTACAGATTGTCCAAAAAACATAGGTTCTTTTAATTGATTGTTTTTTTTTTTTGAAAAAGTAGTATAACTCATTTAATTATCCAAATAATAATAAAAATTATTAAAAATTAAATTATACAAGATCCATTTAAACATCCATTATTATTTTGTAAGATATTTTCATTTTGATTATCTTTAGCACCATCTCTAGTATTTTGATAATATAAAGTTTTAATACCTAATTTATATGAAATTAATAAATCTTTTAATAATTGTTGCATTGGTATTTTATTTTTATTAAAACGACTAGGATCGTAATTTATATTTGAAGAAATAGATTGATCAATAAATTTCTGCATAATTCCTATTAAATTTAAATATCCATCATTATTAGGTATATTCCATAATAATTCATATTTTTTTTTTAATTTTAAAAATTCAGGTACTACTTGTTTTAAAATACCATTTTTAGATGTTTTAATACTAATAAATCCTCTAGGTGGTTCAATACCATTAGTAGCATTAGATATTTGAGAAGAAGTTTCAGATGGCATTAAAGCTGATAAAGTAGAATTACGTAATCCATATTTTTTTATATTCTTTCTTAATTTTTCCCAATTATAATGTAATTTTTCTGTATGAAGATTATCAATAAATTTTTTATAAGTATCGATAGGTAATATCCCTTTTGAATAATTTGTATCCTTAAATAAAGGACAAGCTCCTTTAATCTTAGCTAAATTATTAGATGCTTTTAATAAATAATATTGTATAGCTTCAAAAGTTTTATGTGTTAAATTATTTGCACTATTATCAGAATAACGTACATTATTTTTTGCTAAATAATATGCAAAATTAATTACTCCTATACCTAATGGTCTACGACCTAAGGCAGAATTTTTTGCAGCAGGAATTAAATATTTTTGATAATCTAATAAACAATTTAATGCTCTTACTATTAAATCTGATAAATTTTTTATTTCTTTTAAATTTTTAATTTGTCCTAAATTTATAGCAGCTAATGTACATAATCCTATTTCACCATTAGGATCATCAATTTTATGTAAAATTTTTGTTGGAAGAGTAATTTCTAAACAAAGATTTGATTGTTTTATTGGAGCTATTTTAGGATTAAATGCAGAATGAGTGTTACAATGATCAACATTTTGAATATATATTCTTCCAGTTGAAGTTCGTTCTCGCATCATTAAAGAAAATAAATTTACAGCACTAATTGTTTTTTTTCTAATTTTAATATCTTTTTCATATTTTTCATAAAGATTATTAAATTTTTTTTGATTTGAAAAAAAATATTCATATAAATCAGGAACATCTGAAGGACTAAATAAAGTAATTATTTCTCCATTAATTAAACGTTGATATAATAATTTATTAATTTGTACTCCATAATCAAGATGTCTTACTCTGTTAGTTTCAATTCCTCTATTATTTTTTAAAACTAATAAGTTAGTAATTTCTAAATGCCATAAAGGATAAAATAATGTTCCTGCACCTCCTCGAACTCCTCCTTGTGAACAAGATTTAATTGCTGTTTGAAAGTGTTTATAAAATGGAATACATCCAGTATGTAATGCCTCACCATTTCTAATTGGACTACCTACAGCACGAATTCTCCCTGCATTAATACCAATACCTGCTTTTTGAGAAACATATTTTACTATACTACTAGTAGTTGCATTAATTGAATCAATATTATCCCCACATTCTATTAAAATACATGAGCTAAATTGTTTTGTACATGTACGTACACCAGACATAATTGGAGTTGGTAAAGAAATTTTAAATGTGGAAATAGCATCATAAAAAATTTTTATATAATTTATTCTTTTATTAGATGGGTATTTAGCAAACAAACAAGCTGCAATTAATATATATAAAAATTGTGCACTTTCATAAATTTTTCCTGTAATTCTATTTTTAACTAAATATTTTCCTTCTAATTGTTTTACTGCAGCATATGAAAAATTCATATCACGATTATGATCAATAAATTTTTCCATTAAATAAAAATCTTTTTTAGTATATTCTTTTAAAAGAAATTTATCGTATTTTTTTAAATGAACCATTTTTTTAATATGAATATATAGTTTTGGAGGAATAAATTTTCCATAAGCTTCTTTTCGTAAATATGAAATAGCTAATCTAGCTGCCATATATTGATAATCAGGATTTGTTTCTGAAATAAGATCTGCTGTAATTTTAATTATAATATTATGAATATTTATTGTATTAATTTCATTATATAATTGTAAATATAATTGTTTTTTTATTTGTGATAAGGATATTTTTTTTAAATTTTTTGCTGTACGAGATAATAATAAATTTATTTTATTTATATTTATTAATTCTTTATAACCATTTCTTTTTATAACAAATAAATTTTGTTTCATATATAAAACCTTTTTAAAATAAAAATATTAATAATATTTATTAATAAATTTAAAAATATAATAAAATAATAATTAAAAATTATTTTTTAAAAAAATAAAAAATTTTTTGTATTAAAAATATTTTATTGAAAATTAATAGATTTTACTAAATTTTTTAGATTATTTATCTAAATATCTTTTTTAATACTTTTATATTAAAGTAATAGAAATTTTAATAATATTACTATTTTAATTTATTAAAAAAATAGATATTTTTCATATTAGATTTAATTTTTTTTAAAAATTATTTATATATTAAAATAATATATAATTCAAATGTACTAATTAAGTTAGTAATTAATAATTTAATTTTTTGATTACATAATTTTTTTATAAAAAAAATTTTGTTTTATAAAATTATATATTTTTAAAATAAAATATTTTTTTAAATTTTTTTAAAAAAATTAAATTTTTTAATATAATTTTGTTAATTATTTTTTATATGTTATTTATTAATACATTATTAATCATAATAAATTAAAAATAATAAAATATTATTATATATAATTTAATATAATTAAACTTTTTATCTTTAGTATTTGTTATAAATAATTATTTTTTTTCTATTTATATAATTACTAATATTATTTTTTTTATTTATTTTATTAACTTTATTTATATAACTAAAAGGTTCAATTTAGTATTTTTTATCTAAAATTGTATTTTCTATTATAGAATAAGCAAGTATTTGACAATCATTAGTAATAATACTATTTTTTATTATATAACCTTTCCTTATTATTACTCTATCTCCTAATTTTACATAATCATCAATTATTAATACATCTTCTTTTATTATAACATCTAATACATATTTTAAATAACCTCTTAAATTAAATCTATTTGGACTTAAAATTTTAAGTCCATTAATAAGTAATTTTTTAATTTGTTTTTTTTTGATATAATTATTCTAATTGTGATAATTATAAATGATTATTAACACCCTTAATTTTTATTAAATCTTTAGAATTTACACATTTAATATTTTTTTTATCTTTATAAACTAAATTTATGATATCTGTAATATAAAACTCTAATTTTAGATTATTATTATTAATTTTATTAATCCATTTTTTTAAATAAATATTATTGATAATTAATATACCAGTATTAATTTCTTTAATCTTCAATTTTTTTGATTTGTTTCTATATGTTCAATAATATCAATTATATCATCTTTTTTATTACGTAAAATTCTACCATATCCTTTAGGATTATTTATTTTTACTGAAAATAAAGAAATACCTTGTTTAAATTTTTCATTATAATAATTTCATTATTATTTTTTTTAAAATAAAAGGAATATTTCCATATAATATTAAAATATTTTTATTTTTATTAAAATTTAATAAAAATTGTTTTACAGTATCCCCAGTACCTAATTATATCTGGTTGATATATCATATCCATTTAATATATGTTTAATATTTTAAAAATTTTTTAAGTTTTTCTTTACCAAAAACATATATTATAATATATATTATTAATTAAATTATTAATATTTTTTAATGTTTCAATAATAATATATTGAATTAAAAGTTTTCCAGTTAAAGTATGTAATACTTTAGATATATTAGAATATATACGGGTATCTTTACCAGCAGCAAAAATAATAACATCTAGAGATTTAATTTTTTTTTTAACATAAATCATATATTTCCTATAATTAAATTTTAAATATTTAATAATAAATTTTATTTAAATTATTTGATTTAATAAAATATTTTTAATTAATTATTTAAATTAATTAAAAATTAAATAAAAAATATATTAAATTAATATATATTAACTATTTTTAATTTTTAATAAATAAATTAATAGTATTGAAATATCTGCAGGTGTTATACCAGGTATTCTAGAAGCTTGTCCAAGATTAAAAGGTTTATATAAGTTAAATTTATCTATTGCTTCATGAGATAAACTTTTTATATTACAATATTTAATATTTATTGGTATTAATATTTTTTCATTTTTTTTAAATTTTTTTATAAATTTTTCTTGTCTTTTTATATATCCTTCATATTTTAATTCTGTTTCAATATATTTAATAATTTCTAAATTTTTTATTTTAAAATTAAAAATATTTAATTTTATTAAATCTAAATAATTAATTTCAGAACGTTTTAATAAATTTATACCATTTATATGGTCCTTAATAGGATTTTTTAATAAAGAATTTATTTTTTTATTATTTTCTTTATCATTAGAATTAATATAAAAATTTTTAATTTTTTGATATTCTTTTTCTATATTTTCTAATTTTTCATTAAATTTTTGCCAACGTAAATTATCAACTAAACCTAATTTATATCCTATTTTTGTTAATCTTATATCTGCATTATTTTCTCGTAAAAGTAATCTATATTCTGCTCTAGAAGTAAACATTCGATATGGTTCTTTTGTACCTAAAGTACATAAATCATCTATTAATACTCCAATATATGCTTGATTTCTTAATGGATACCAATTTTTTTTTTTATCAATTAAAAGAGAAGCATTTAATCCAGCTATTAATCCTTGTGCAGCAGCTTCTTCATAACCAGTAGTACCATTAATTTGTCCTGCAAAAAATAATCCTTTTATAAATTTACTTTCCATAGTTGGTTTTAATCCTTTAGGATCATAGAAATCATATTCTACAGCATATCCTGGTCTTGTAATATATGCATTTTCTAATCCTTTAATAGATTTTATAATAGAAGATTGCATATTAAAAGGAAGACTAGTAGAAATACCATTAGGATAAATTTCATAACTAAATATACCTTCTGGTTCTAGAAATATTTGATGTTTATCTTTATTAGGAAATTTAATAATTTTATCTTCTATAGAGGGACAATATCTAGGACCTTTACTTTTAATCAATCCACTATATACTGGGCTTTTAATAATATTATCTATTATTATTTGATGTGTATTTTTATTAGTATATGTAATATAACAAGGTAATTGTTTAGGATGTTGTTTAGCATTACCAATAAAAGAAAAATAAGGTAAAGGATTATCACTATTTTGTATTTCTAATTTTGAAAAATTAATACTTCTTTTATCAAGACGGGGGGGGGTGCCTGTTTTTAATCTTCCCTTTTTTAAGGGTAATTCATTTAAAAAATTTGCTAATTCTGTAGATGTAGAATCATTAATTCGCCCACCATTAAATTTATTATTTAATCCAATAAAAATTTTACCATTTAAAAAAGTACCAGTAGTTAAAATTACAATTTTTGTATTTATAATATCATTATTATTAGTAATAATTCCTATTATTTTATAATTCTTAATTATAATTTTTTTTACTTCTTGTTGAAAAATAAATAAATTTTTTTCTTTATTTAAAAGTAATTTAATTTGAGATTTGTATAACTCTCTATCTGCTTGTGCTCTTGTTGATTGAACAGCAGGACCCTTACTACTATTAAGTATTTTAAAATTAATTCCAGAATAATCAATTGCAGTAGCCATGATACCATTTAATGCATCAATTTCTTTTACTAGATGACTTTTACCAATACCTCCTATTGCCGGATTACAAGACATTTGCCCTATTGTATCTAGATTATTTGTAATTAAAAGAGTTTTTTTTTGCATTTTTGCACTAGCAATAGCAGCTTCAGTTCCAGCATGTCCTCCACCTATAACTATTACATCAAATTTATTAAAATTACACATAAAATATTTACCTTATTTAAGTATAAAATATTAAATAATTCTATTTTAATATTTAAAATTATATTGGATCGACATTAATTATTAATTTTATTTTATTAAAATTTATAATTTTTTTAAAAATAGAAATAATATATTTTATAATAATTTGTAATCTTTTTTTAAGAAAATGTTGTAAAATAATTTGTTTTCTAAATAATCCTTTTCTTTTATTTTGTATTAATGATAAAGGACCAATAATAAAAAAATCTTTTTCATTTATATATTTAAACATAATTTTTTTTTTTAAAATATCTAAAAAATTTAATAAAATTTTCTTATTATTAGATTCTAATATTAGAATAATATGATTAGTAAAAGGAGGTAATAACATTACTTCTCTTTCTTTTAAAAGAAAATTTGATATATCAAAATATGTATTATATTTTTTAAAAATTTCTTTAATAATTTTATTTTGTGGATAATATGTTTGAATGATAATTGTTTTTTTTTTTATATCTAAATGATTATTTAATATACTAAAAATATATTGGGAAAAATATTCTATTGCTCTAAAATTTTTTGAAAAAAAAATATTATCTATATTTAAAATAATAATTAAATTATTTTTTAAAAAATAAAAATATTCTTTATATAAAATTTGAGAAGAAATTATTATAGATGGTTTATTATTTTTAATTAAAAAAGTTTGTTTTAAAAAATTTTTATTATTAATATTTAAGATTAATATTTTTGGAAATAATTTTTTTAAAAATTGAATTAATTGTTCATTTCCAACACCAATTGGTATAAAAAAATTTTTTTTACATAAAGGACAATAATTTAACATACTAATATTTTTTTTACAATATATACAATATAATTTCCATAATTTTTTATAAAAAATATAATTTTTATTACAATTAATACATTTTAATGGTTTTTTACAAAAAAAACATAAAATTAATTTTGAATAACCTTGATATTTATCATAAATAATAACTTGTTCATTATTTTCAAGACATATTTGTATTTTTTTTATTAAAATTTTAGAAAATAATTTTAAATGTAATATTTGTTTATTAATATCTAATATTATAAATTTAAAAAAATTTTTATATAATATTTTTTTATTATTTTTAAATAAAAATTTAAATTTTTTTATATTAACATTATATAATGTTTCTAAACTTAATGTTTTAGAACTTAATATTATTGGTATATTTTCTATTTTTGCTCTTAAAATAGCAATATCTCTTATATTATATTTAAATATATTTGTTTTTTTATATATAAAATTATGTTCTTCTACTAAAATAATTAATCCTAATTTTAAAAACTGTGTAAAAATAGTAAATTTTGTACCAATAACAATTGGTATTTTACCATTTTTTATATTTTCCCAAATAGATAATATTTTTTTATTTGAAAAATTTGAATATAATAAACAAATTGAAATATTTAATTTAGACATAAAATATTGATATAAATTTAAAAAATTATATTTTTGAGGTACTATTATTAGTATTTGTTTTTTTTGAGATAAAATTATTTTTATAAGATCTAAATAAATATTTATTTTTTCAAGAAAAATAATATTATCTTGTGTAATCCAAACAAAAAAATTTTGTTGAAAATATTTTTTTTGGAATAAATTTAATATATTATTTTTTTTATTTTGTATTTTAAAATTTTCTATATTTTTCAAACTATATAATTTTATTATTTTATTATTATTTGTGATATTAATTTTATTAATTTGTAAATTATCTTTTAAATTTAAAACATATTTATTTTTTTTTCTTAAAAAAATTGGTAATATTTGAAATAAAATTGATCCAATAGGAGATTTATAATATTTAGAAACTTTACTTGCAAATTTTAAAATTGAAGAATTAAAAAGTGATTTTTTATCTAAAATTTTATATAAAAATTTTAATTTTTTTATGGATATTTTAGAATAATTTTGTATTTTTATTACTATACCTATATAATTTTTTTTTTTTATAGGTACTATTACTCTGCATCCAATATAAATTGGTATATTTTTAGATAATAAATAATCAAATTTATTATAAATAATAGTGTTATTAAATACTACTTTAATGATTTTCATAATTTAAAATTTTATTTTTTATAAAATAACCTTGTAATAAAAAAATATATTTATAAAATAAATAATAGTTTTTTAAAAAAATATTATTGGTAATTTATGAAAAAAAATATTCATCCTCAGTATAATAAAATTACTATGAAATGTTCTTGTGGTAATATTATTAATACTAGATCAACTTTAAAAAATAATAAAGAATTTAATTTAGATGTTTGTAATTTATGTCATCCTTTCTATACAGGAAAACAAAAAATAACAGATACTAAAGGACGTGTAGAAAAATTTAAAAAAAGATTTAAAAATTCTAAAATATTTGAATAAAATTTTTTAAAAATATTAATCAATAATTGTTAATTACAAAAACAACATTATTGATTAATATATAATTTATATTTAATTTAATGAAATTAAATTTTATTTAATCTTTTTTTCTTTATACAATATATGTTTTCTAACATAAGGATCAAATTTTTTAATTTCTAATTTTTTTATATTTTTTTTATTTTTAGTAATAGTATAAAAATGACCAGTTTTAGCTGATGAAATTAATTTTATTAAAATACGTGTTTTTTTTGCCATAAAATTACCTTATTTTTTATATAAAAAAATATTTTCTATTCCTTTTTTATTTATTAATCTCATTCCTTTTTTTGATACTCTTATAGTTATAAATTTTTTTTCTTTTTCTAACCAAAATTTATGGTAATGAATATTTGGTAAAAATTTTCTTTTAGTAGCATTCATTGCATGAGACCGATTATTACCCTTTATAGTTTTTTTACCTGTTACTTGACAAATTTTAGTCATTTATTAATACCTTATTTTTTATAAATTTTTAAAAATTATTCATATAAATAATATGTTCATAAACTATTTTATAGTATATGAACATATTATTAAAATAAATGTTAATTATTTTTTTCAATTTTTTTATTTTTTGCTACTATAACCATAGCTGGTCTTAATAATCGATTATTAAGAAAATATCCTTTTTGTAAAATTTCTATAATATAGTTTTCTTTAATAATATCTGATTCAATAAGAGACATTGCTTGATGTTTAGAAGGATCAAAAGGTATATTAATTTCATCTATAATACTAACACCAAATTTTTTAATTAATGTTAAAAGTGATTTTAAAGTTAATTTAATACCTTCTATTATAGATAAATTAATTTCATTTTTTTTTATTATTTTTAAATTAATAGCTCTTTCTAAATTATCTATTACAGGTAATAACTCATTAATAAATTTTTCTAATGAAAATTTATAAGCTTTTTCTATATCTAATAAAGATCTACGTCTAATATTTTCAATTTCAGATTGAGAACGTAATTTTAAATCCCATATGTCGTTTTTATATTTTTTTAATTTATTTTCAAATTCAAAAATTTTAAGTTTATAATTATCATTTTTTTTTTTTAAATATTCAACATTATTTTTTTTTTCACACTTATTTATAAGTGTTTCATTTTTTATATTATTATTTTTATTTAAATCATTTAATTGATTATTATTTTTTTCCTCTATATTATTTTGTTCTATATCATTTAATAATTCATCATTTTTCATATATTATCCTTATATAATTTTTATATAAAATTTTAAAAATAGAATACTTATTATTAATAATATATTATTATATTAATAATAAATATTAAAAATTTATTAAATAATAATTAAATATAATTTAAAAATTATATTTTTAAAAAAAATATATATTATTTTATAATATATTGAAATTATCATATAAATCTATTATAATTAATAATATTTAATATTTAAATATTTTATAATGGAAAAAAAAAATATATTATTTTTAATAAAAAAATTTTTTATAATTTTTTTATTAAGGAAAAAATGAATGCAGGACTTATTTTACAAGGTTGGGAAGTAAAATCTTTAAGATTAAATAGAGTAAATATTATTAATAGTTATATAAGTTTTATATATAATAAAGTATTTGTATTTAATTTAAATATTAGTCCTACTATTACAGCTTGTAATCATATACAATATGATGATAATAGAAAAAAACAATTATTATTAAAAAAAAAAGAAATAGAATTATTAAAAAACTATATAAATTTAAAAGGTTTTACAATTGTTGTAATGGGTCTTTTTTGGAAGAAATCTTGGTGCAAATTAAAAATTGCTGTTGTTAAAGGTAAAAAAAAATACGATAAAAGAAATATTTTAAAAAATAAAGAATGGAATTTTAATAAATTACGTTTTTTAAAAAAAAATATTTAAAATTATGGGGCTGATTATGGATTTGACAAAGTTATAAAACTCTAGGAGCATGTCAAGGAACGGTAGGCCTTGTAAAAAAACCGTACAAAATAGTTGCAAATAATCAAGACTATGCTTTAGCAGCATAAAAAACTGCAAAAGCCCTATTGCTTATTATTTGCTCTTTGATAAAAAGTAAATAGGTCATAAATAAAAGAGATCGTATATAATTAGTCTAAAAATTATATATTAAAAAATTATTAGACTATATAATATTAAACTTTGTTTTGTCAGTTTATATTAATAATTTTTTAAAAGATAAAACTAAACATGTAGTTCCAAAAGTGTAGTAATTTTGGACGGGGGTTCGACTCCCCCCAGCTCCAGTAATTATTTCTTATATTTTTTTTAGTTTACGCTGGGATTTTTTTAAATATTTTTTTCTAATACGAATTGATTTTGGAGTTATTTCAACTAATTCATCATTATTAATAAAATCTATTGCTTCTTCTAATGACATTTTTTTTATAGAAATTAAATTAATAGGATTATCATTACCTGATGCTCTCATATTAGTTAATTTTTTATTAATTAAACAATTTACAGTAAGATCATTAGATTTATTATTTATTCCTATTATTTGTCCTTCATATACTTTTTCTCCTGGATTAATTAATAATTTACCCCTAGATTGTAAATTATATAAAGAAAAAGCAACAGCATAACCTTCTTTATTTGCAATTAAAACTCCATTATTTCTATTTTCAATCATATGATATTTATTAACATCATAATGACTAAAAAAAGAATTCATGATACCATTACCTGAAGTTGCATTTATAAATTCATTACGAAAACCAATTAAACCTTTACTTGAAATAATTGCTTCAATTTTTATTCTATTATTATCATTATCTAAAATAATATTATTTATAATTGCTCTTCTACGACTAATTAATTGTATTATATTACCTTTTTTATTTTGTTGAAAATCTAAAATTAATATTTCAAATGGTTCTAATTTTTTACCATCTATAATTTTAGATATAATTTGTGGTTTAGATACCAACAATTCAAATCCTTCTTTTCTCATATTTTCTATTAAAATAACTAAATGTAATTCTCCTCTACCAGAAATATGAAAAATATTATTATTTTTTGTTTTAGTAATTTTTAAAGCAACATCATTTAGGCATTCTTTTTTAATTCTATCTAATATTTTATTAGATGTTATGTGTTTTCCTTCTATTCCAGAAAATGGGGAATCATTTACATGAAATAACATACTTATTTTTGGTTTTTCTATTTTTAATTTTGGTAAAGGTATATTGTGATTAATATCACAAATAGTATCAGAAATACTTATTTCTTTAAATCCAGAACCAGCAATACCAACAATATCACCATATCTAGCACTATCACTATATATAGGTTTTAAACCTATATTAAATATAATATATAAAATTTTAATTTTTTTAAATTTTTTGTTTTTTTTTATAATAGTGACATATTGATTTTTTTTAATTTGTCCATTTTTTATTAAACCAATACAGATATTTCCTATATAATTATTATATTCTATTTGAGATATTTGCATTTGAAATGGGTGATTAATATCACCTTTAGGTGAAGGAACATGTTTGATAATAGTTTCATATACTATATCCATATTTTGTTGCATTTTATTTATATTCAATCCAGATGTTCCTTTAAGTGCAGAAGTATATATTATAGGAAAATCTAATTGTTCATCAGAAGCTTTTAAATCTATAAATAAATCAAATATTTGATTAATTACCCAATCTGGCCTAATAAATTTTCTATCTATTTTATTTATTATTACAATAGGTTTTAAATTATATGAAAAAGCTTTTAATGTAACAAATCTTGTTTGAGGCATAGGACCTTCAACAGCATCTACTAATAATAATACAGAATCTACCATTGATAAAATACGTTCTACTTCTGCTCCAAAATCTGCATGTCCTGGGGTATCAATAATATTGATTTTATAATTTTTCCAAAAAATAGATGTATTTTTTGAAAAAATAGTTATTCCTTTTTCTTTTTCTAATTCATTACTATCCATAATTCTATTTATAGAATTTTCTACAGAAATATTTTTAAAATTATCAGATTCTTGTAATAATTTATCTATTAATGTAGTTTTACCATGATCTATATGTGCAACAATAGCTATATTACGTATTTTTTTCATAAATAAATCCTAATAAAATAATATTTTAATTATTTAATTTTTTATTAAAATATAAATTTAATTTTATTTTTAATAAAATTTAAATATTTTATAATTTAATATTAATTTTATTATATGAAAAAAATAAATAATTTTAATAATATTAATTATTTAATTAATGAATATTTCAATAATTATTAACTTAATTTATAAACACTTTTTTAAATTATAAAAAAATAATTTATAAATTTTTAAAAAAAATAAATATTATAAATTTATAAAATATATAAAATTAACTATAAATAATTTTATTTAATCTATTAAATTCATATTTTTTAAATAAATATTTTAAATAATTTGTTTTTGGTGTAATTTTTAAATTTAAATGATTAAAATAATCATTATTTATAGTAATATTTGTTTTAATTTTTGTTAATTTATGATATAAAAAAACTAATTTTTTATATTTTATAAGTTTTTTTCTTATATTATTACCTGATCTAAAACTAGTGTTATTGATGATATTTATATTTTTATAAATATATTTTAAATTACCTAGTTTATTGATTAAATTTTTACTTATTTTATTTCCTATTCCTGGAACTCCAGGAATATTATCAATGGGATCACCACTTAGTGCTAATAAATCACTAATAAATTTTGGGTATACTCCATATTTTTTATATATTTCCTTCGGTCCAGAAATAGAATAGTTAATAGGATTAACTATTTTTATATTTTTATTAACTAATTGAGTTATATCTTTATCTATACTAAAAATAAAAACTAAAAAATTTTTTTTTTCAGCTTCTATTGATAAAGTACCAATAATATCATCAGCTTCTATATTATTTATATATATAACATTATATCCCATTGCCTGTATAATTTTAAATAAAGGTTTAATTTGTATAACTAAATTATCAGGCATATTTACTCTTTTTGATTTATATTTATCAAAAATTTTTTTTCTAAAAGATATTCCTTTAGTATCAAATATAATTAAAAAATAACTATTAATGTTCATTTTTATAATTTTATTAAACATTTTAATAAAACCATATATAGCACCTGTAGGATATCCTTTAGTATTCATTAAATTAGGTAAAGCATAATAAGCGCGATATAAATAAAATGATCCATCTATTAAGATTATTTTTTTTCTCATATTTATGATATAAACTATAAAATATATCTTTTTATTTTTTTAAAAGTTTTTTTATTAAATTAATATAATTTTTATAAAAATTATTATTATCACTAGAATATAAGTTAGAAAGATTAATTATAAATTTATTATTGATATATATATCAGGTACTAAATGTATACCAAATTTTTCAACTAAATCATATTCTTTTTCAAATAATATTTTTGCTATATTACTATTCCATGCTGCATGAAACATATTATCTGTTATTCCAGTATTTTTAACAAAAATTCTTTTTATAGAATTATAATCATGAATAGATGCATTTTTATGTATACCATCAAAAATTGGACCAATTACTTTATCTTCTACATTTAACATTTTAGCAACAACCCAGGCATAACCTAATACAGTAGATAAACCATCTTCTTGTCCTATTTTACCATAATGAATTTTTATAATTTTTACATTTTTTGGTATTTTATTTTTTAATTTTTTTTGATTAATACCTTTATGAAGTTCATAACAATGAGGACATAAAAATGAAAAAAATTCAACTATAACTGGTTTTTTACCAAATTCTTCAATAAATAATTTTTGTTCATCTTTTGTTAATACATCATAAAATGAAATTTGAGGGGATTTTTCAGATGCAATACAATTACTAGATGTAATTAATAATAAAAAGAACATGCTAAAAAATAATACATATTTTTTTATATTTATCATATTTTTTATCACTCTTGATTAAATAAAGGATCAAATTTAATTTTATCATTATAAACTAATTATTTATTTTAATAAAATTATTTTTTAAATAAATAATTTTTTTTTTAAATTTTATCTTTTTTTAAAAAATTAATTAAATTAATTATATCATTTGGTAAATTTGAATATAATTTAATATCCATTTTATAAAATGGATGTTTAAATTTTAAATAACAAGCATGTAAAGCTTGTCTATTAATTATTTTATTAATTTTATTTTTATAAAAATTATTAATTATATAAGTATTTTTAGATTTTTTATAAATTGTATCTCCAACAATACTATGGCTAATATATGATAAATGAACTCTAATTTGATGTGTTCTTCCTGTTTTTAGTCTAATTCTTAAATGAGTATGGTTTTTAAAAATATTTTTTATAAAATATTCTGTTATTGCTCTTTTACCTAATAAATGAATTTTCATATAAATATTATTTTTTTTATATATACGTTTTATTGGATAATTAATTATCCCATTTTTTTTAATTATTCCATTTACAATAGTTTCATATTCTCTAATAATATTATGTTTTTTTAATTCTTTTTTTAAAAACATATATGAATTCATATTTTTTGCTATAATCATCAATCCTGTAGTATTTTTATCTAATCTATGTATAATACCTGCTCTAGGTATATCTCTTAAATGTGGATAATAAAATAATAAAGAATTGAAAATAGTATTATTTTCATTTTTATTACCCGGATGTACAACTAAATTAGTTATTTTATTTATAACTAAAATATATTTATCATTATAAACTATATTTAAATTTAAATTTTGTGCTTTCCATATATTATTTTTATTTAAAATAGTAGTATTAAAATTAATTATATCTCCTAAAAAAATTTTTTTTTAGGAATATTTATTATATTATTATTTATTTTTACATTATTATTATTTATAATTTTTTTTATTTGTGATCTTGAAAATTGTATAATTTTTTTAGTAAGAAATACGTCTAATCTTTGTCTATTATATATTGAACAAACTCTTAATGTTAAATTTATATATTTCATATGTTTAATATTTTAATATTAAAAACTAATTTAGTATATATTAATATAATATGTTAATTTTTTAAAAGAATAAAATGAAAATTTTTATAAAAAACAAATTTTTTTTTATTAATATTTTAATATGTATATTATTAGTATTTACAACTAATTGTGAATATTATACAATCTTAAAAAAAAAAAATTTAAATAATTCATTAAAGTATGGATATTTAGAAGCAATAAAAACCTTAACTGATAAAAAATATAATAAAGCTTTAATAAAATTTAGTAATTTATATATTAATTATCCATATAATATGTATACTGAAAAAATTCTAGTTTATTTAACTTATTTAAATTATCTTCATAAAGATTTTTTAAATGTTTTAGAATTATCAGAAGAATTTATAAAATCATATAATTCATCTGCATTTGTTAGTTATGTTCTTTATGTTAGAATTTTATCAGAAATAACTTTAGATTCTAATACTTTAATACAAAATTTATTTAGAATAAATAGAAATAATTGTAATCCTTTTTATACTCAATTAGCTATTAATGATACAAAAATATTTATTAAAAATTTTCCTGAAAATATATATACTACTCTTTTAAAAAAAAAATTGATTAATATGGAAAAAAGAATACAACTATTTGAGTTAAATATTATAAATTTTTTTTTAAAAAAAAAAAATTATATAGCAACTATTAATAGATGTTTAATTTTTTTAAAAAAATATCCTTATAGTAAAAATATATATTTTGTTAAAAAAATTTTAAAACATTCATATAATAAAATACTTTAAAAAATAGAATATAAAAAAACTTAATATTATTAAAATATTAAGTTTTTTAAATTGTTATTTTAAAATTTCTATATTTTTTATTAATAATTTTTTAATTTTATTAAAAATATCTATTATTTTTGTTTTTTTATCTTCATCAATTAATATGATTAATTCATTAATATGATCGAAATATTTTTTAATTTTTTTAATATTATTTGGAGAATTTTCAATTAAATTAAAATATAATTTTGGATTTGTTAAAAAAAAATTTTTTAAAATTAATGAATTTAAATAATATATAGGTTTTGATAAAATATAAACTTTATTTAATGATATTTTTGTTTTTTTTAAAAAAATACTATATATTAATGTAAAAAAATATTTTAATGATTCTATAAAAAAAATATATTTATCATGTTCTATTATATTCATATGTTTAATTTTTAATCCCCAAATTTCTATTTGTTTTAAAAACCAAACATAAGATTTTTCTTTATGACCATAACAATATATGATTGATTCCTTAAATAAAAAATTTTTTTGATAATTAAATAAATAATATAAACCTAAAACAGGTCCTTTATATATTTTTAGTATTTTTATCATAAATATTTCTTTTATAGGAGATAAATCAATTAAAATACAATTTTTAGGTAAAAAATATAATTTTTTAATTAATTTCTCAAAAAAAAATTTTGATATATCTAAAATAATCATACCTATATTTTTAAATAAATAAATAATATTATTAATATTAATTTTTTTTTCCTCTATATAATTAACATCATATCCAGTTATAGTTAACATTTCTTTAAATAAAATACTTATTTTTTTATTATGACTAATAATTAATATTTTTGGAAAATTAGGTTTTACTTTTTTAAATATTTTTATTTTTTCATATGAATATGATTCATTAAAAATACGATAAAAGATGTCTTCAATAAAATTAGGAGATATTCCTATTTTTTTTGCTTCTTTTTTTTTTAAATTAATTATATATTTTTCTCTTTGTGGAACATAAAGTGATAAACCATATTTATTTTTTATTAATCCTATTTTTTTTACTAATTTTAATCTTTTTGATAAAATATTTAATAATTTTAAATCTAAAATATCAATTTCTTTACGTAATAAATTTAGTTTATTTAACATATTTTTTATAATTATATATTATTAATATTATTTTATAATAAACGTTGTTTAAGAATTAAATTTAATTCATTATTAATTTTATACAAAATATTTTTTGTTGTTTGTAAATTTATACATCCATCTGTAATTGATACTCCATATTTTAATTGTTTATAATTTTGAATATTTAAAATTTGATTTCCTTCGTTAATATAACTTTCAAGCATTATACCTATAATAGAATTATTTCCTTCTTTAATTTGTGAAATTATTGATTGAATAACTAAAATTTGTTTTTTAAAATCTTTATTAGAATTGCCATGACTACAATCAATCATTATTTTAGGTTTTAAATTTACTTTTAATAAAGCTTTTTCACATTCTAATACATTAGATTTATAATAATTAGGTTTTTGTCCTCCTCTTAAAATAATATGACAATTTTTATTTCCTTTTGTATCAACAATACAAATTTTACCATTTTTATCTAAACTAATAAAATGATGTTCTATCGCAGAAGCCTGAATTGCATTTATAGCAGAAAAAATATTACCATTTATATTATTTTTAAAACCTACAGGGATTTTAACTAACGAAGCTATTTCTCTATGTATTTGTGATTCTACGGTACGTGCCCCAATAGCTATCCAACTTAAAAGATCATCAAGATAATTTAATGTATTTGGATCTAATATTTCTGTTGCTAATGGGATATTATTTTTAATTAACTTAATTAATAATTTTCGTGCTAAATATAATCCTTTATTTATATTAAAAGAATGATCCATATATGGATCATTAATTAATCCTTTCCATCCTAAAATAGTTCTAGGTTTTTCAAAATATACTCTCATAACAAGATATATATTATTATTAATTTTAGAAAACATTTTTTTTAAAAATTTACTATATTCTATTGCTTCATCAATATTATGAATAGAACAAGGACCACAAATAATTAATAATCTATGATCTTTACCTAAAATAATATTTGATATAATTTCACGTGAATTTAATATTTGTTTTTTTTTTTCTTGAGATATTGGTAATTTATTTTTTAATTCTTCAGGAGTTATTAAATATCTTTTATTTTTAAAATAAATGTCTTTCATAATAAAATATCCATAGATAAAAATATTATTGCATAAAAATAACATATTTATTCTATAAAATTCAATTTAATTTATTTAAATTTTAAACTTCAATAAAATTTAATTTTATACTTAAAATATTACAAATTTTCTTTATAATAATAAATTTATAATTTATATAAATTATAATTAGGAAAATTATATATGAATAAATTAATACAAAAAAATTTAATAGAATCTATACAATTAGATAAATTTGCGGAACATGCCTATTTAAATTATTCTATTTATGTAATATCTGATCGAGCATTACCTCATATTGGTGATGGTTTGAAACCAGTACAAAGAAGAATTATATATGCTATGTCTGAATTAGGATTAAAATCTTCATGTAAATTTAAAAAATCAGCTAGAACTATTGGTGATGTTATTGGTAAATATCATCCTCATGGAGATGTAGCATGTTATGAAGCAATGGTATTAATGGCACAATCATTTTCTTATAGATATCCTTTAATAGAAGGTCAGGGTAATTGGGGATCTCAAGATGATCCTAAATCATTTGCTGCAATGAGATATACAGAAGCTCGTTTATCAAAATATTCTAATATATTATTACATGAAGTAGAAAAAGGTACTGTAAAATTTATACCTAATTTTGATGGAACATTATTTGAACCTAAAATATTACCTGCATGTTTACCTAATATTATTTTAAATGGGTCAACAGGTATAGCAGTAGGTATGTCAACAGATATTCCTCCTCATAATATTAAAGAAATTTCTAATGCAATAATTAAATTAATTGACTATCCTAAAATAAAATTAAATGAAATTTTAAAAATAGTTCAAGGTCCTGATTTTCCTACTGGAAGTGAAATTATAACCTCTAAAGATGAAATTTATAAAATATATGAAAAAGGTAGAGGTTCTATCAAATTAAGAGCATCATGGGAAATAAAAGATAATAAAGTTATTATTACATCATTACCTTATCAGATTTCTGGAATACGTATTATTGAACAAATTACTACACAAATGAGAAGTAAAAAATTACCAATGATTGAGGAAATTAGAGATGAATCTGATTATGAAAATCCTACTAGAATAGTTATTGTTATTCGTAATAATTTTAATTATTTAAAAATAGAACAAATTATGTATCATTTATTCTTTCTTACTGATTTAGAAAAAAGTTATCGAATTAATTTGAACATGATAGGTTTAAATAATAAACCTGCTGTAAAGAATTTAATAGAAATATTATCAGAATGGATTATATTTAGACGAAAAATAGTAAAAAAACGTTTAAATTTTCATTTAAAAAAAATATATAAAAGATTACATATAATTACAGGACTATTAATTGTTTATGCTAATTTAGAAGAATTTATAAAAATTATTCGTTTAAATCCAAAACCTAATCATATTTTTAAAAAAAAGTTTAATCTTACTGATATACAAGTTGAAACATTATTAAATTTTAAATTACGTTTTATTTCTTTTATAGAAAAAAAAAAATTAATAGATGAAAAAAAAAAATTAGAAATAGAATATAAAAATATTGAAAAAATATTATTTTCTAAAAAAAATATGAATATTTTTTTAAAAAAAGAAATATTATTAGCTGCAGATAATTATGGAAATACACGTCGTTCAATATTTAAAAAAAGAAAAGAAGCAAAATTATTAAATGAATCTGAATTAATCCCAAATGAACCAGTTACAATTATTTTATCTAAAATGGGATGGATTAGATGCGCAAAAGGTCATACAATAGATCCTTTAAATTTAAATTATAAATCAGGAGATTCTTTTTTACTTTCAGTAAAGGGTAAAAAAAATCAAACTATAGTAGTTTTAGATTCTAAAGGACGTAGTTATAGTATTGATCCATTTTCTTTACCTGCTGCACGTAGTAGTGGAGAACCTTTAAATGGAAAATTAAATATTCCTCAAGGATCTATTATTAAAAATTTATTAATGGAATCTAACAATAAAGAAATTATTCTTTCTTCTAGCTCTGGTTATGGTTTTATATGTAAATTTCATGAATTAATAGCATGTAATAGAAATGGTAAATTATCTATCATCTTATCAGAAAATTCAGAAATATTGCCTCCATTAGTAATTAAAAATAAAAATAACAAAATATTAGTTATTTCTTATTTAAATAAATTTTTATTATTTTCTATAAGTGAAATTCCTAGATTATCTCGTGGGAGAGGTAACAGATTAATTTTTATTAATAATAAAGATTTTATTGAAAAAAAAGATAAATTGAAATGGATCTTTCTTATAAGTAAAAATTCTATAATTTACATAAAAACAAAAAGTGAAATATTTAAATTAAATTATAAAAAATTAAAAATTTTCCTTTCAGTTAAAGGAGAAAAAGGATTTTTATATAAAAATATTAAAAATATTAAAGATATTTTTATAAAATAAAATATAATAATATTAATTATAAAATAATTTAGTTTTTAAAAAATGTTTATATAAACTATAAAATTATTTAAATCATAAAATATTTTTCATGTTACAATAAATCTAAAAATAAATTTAAAATTATAAAAATAATATTTTATGTAAAAAATATTATTATTTATTTTAAATTATTTATAATCTTTTATTAAAAAAATTTATTTAAGATAAAAAATAAATATATTGAATAATATAATTTAAATAATAATATTATTATTATATTTTTTTTTATAGAAATTAAAAATATATATTTATTCATATTTTTATATTTTAAAATTTTAGGTGGTTTAATAATATGAGAGTATTGAAATTTGGTGGAACATCTTTAAAAAATGCAGAAAGATTTTTATTAGTAACTGATATAGTTAATCGTATTTATTTAAAAAATGAAAAAGTAGCTGTTGTTTTATCTGCTCCTGCAAATATTACAAATATTTTAGAAATAATGATAGAAAAATCTATAAAAAAAAAAAATTATAAACAAGATATAATTTATATAAAAAATTTTTTTATAAAAATAATTAATAATTTTAAAAAAAAGATAAAAAATCTAGATATTAATATTATAAATCATAAAATAAATAAAATTATTAATAAAATAGAAAAATTATTAAATGGTATTAATTTACTTAATTATTGTCCTGATATTATTAAAGCAAAAATTTTATCAAAAGGTGAAAAGTTTTCTATTGTTTTATTAGAACAATTATTAATAATAAAAAAATATAAAATATTTATAATTTCTCCTAATAAATATTTGTTAGCATATGGAAATTATTTAGAATCTACAATAGATATTGATCTAACTTCAAAAAATATTCAAAGTATTAATTTAACAAATATTGATATAATATTAATGCCTGGATTTTCTGCTGTTAATAAAAAAAAACAAACAGTTTTATTAGGTAGAAATGGGTCTGATTATTCTGCTGCAATATTAGCCGTTTGTTTAAAAGCTAAACTTTGTGAAATTTGGACTGATGTAAATGGTATTTATACAGCAGATCCAAATGTTATACCAAACACCCAACTATTAAAATTTATTACTTATAAAGAAGCTATAACATTAGCATATTTTGGTGCAAAAGTTATTCATTATAAAACTTTAGCTCCAATGTTAAAAAATAATATTCCTTGTATTATTAAAAATATAATTAATTTAAACTCAGATGGCACTATAATTAATAATTTTAATATTAAAAAATATATTTTACCAAAAATTAAAGGAATTACAGAATTAAAAAATATATCAATATTAAATATTAATGGTGATAAAAATAAACAAATTAAAAGTATTATATCAAGAATACTATCTTTTATATTTAATTTAAAAATATCTATTTATTTTATTACTCAATCTTCAGAAGATTGTAATATTAATATTTTACTATTAAATAAAAATTTAAATAATTTAAAAAATTTATTAGAAGATGAATTTTATTTAGAATTAAAATATAATTTAATTAAATCAATTAAAATAATTAAAAATTTGTCATTAATTACATTAGTAAATAATAATATTAATCATTCTACAAATATAATTTCTAAATTTTTAAATATTTTTAAAATAACAAATACTAATATATTTGCTATATCACAAAATATTTTTCAAAATTATATCTCTGTTGCGATAAAAGAAAAATATGCAAAAAATATTATAGAAATAACACATAAAATATTATTTCATAAAGAAAAAATATTAGAAATTTTTTTAATAGGTACTGGAAGTATTGGGAGTACTTTATTAGAACAAATTTATAAAAATAAATGTTATTTTAAAAATAAAAATATTTTTTTAAAAATTTGTAGTATTACAAATACAAAAAATTTTTTATTTGATTTTAATGGTCTTAAAATAAAAAATTGGAAAAATGAAATTAAAAATAATAATTATAATAATATAATAAAACAATTATTAAAAAAATCTAAAAAATATAAATTTATTAACCCTGTAATTATTGATTGTACTTCTTCAGAAGAAATTGCAGATCAATATATAAATTTTCTAAATCATGGTTTTAATATAATTGCTACTAATAAAAAAGCAAACTCTACCACAATAGAATATTATAATCAAATACGTTTTACAGCAAGTAAATTAAATTTAAAATTTTATTATGAAACGAATGTTGGTGCCGGTTTACCAGTTATTAATACATTACAAAATATTTTAAAAACAGGTGATAAAATTAATAATTTTATTGGTATATTATCTGGTTCACTTTCTTTTATTTTTGGTAAATTAGAAGAAGGGATTAATTTATCTCAATCAATAATAATGGCTCAAAAAATGGGTTTTACAGAACCAGATCCTAGAACAGATCTTACAGGAATAGATGTAGCTAGAAAATTACTTATATTAGCTAGAGAAATTGGTTTTAATATAGAATTAAATGATATTATTATTGAACCTATTATACCTGATAAATTTAATAAACAAAAATCTCTTACAGAATTTTTTCAATCTTTATCAGAAATAGATAAAATTTATATAAAAAAAATTCAAAAAGCAAAAAAAGATAATAAAGTATTACGTTATATTGGAAGTATAAATTCACAAGGGGTATGTAAAGTAAAAATTATAGAAATTAATAATAATCATCCTTTTTTTGAAATAAAAAATGGAGAAAATTCTTTTGCTTTTTATACCAATTATTATAAACCATATCCACTAATACTAAGAGGATATGGTGCAGGTAATGATGTTACTGCTGCAGGAGTATTAATTGATCTATTACGTTTAATTTAATTAAATTATAAGAAGGAATTATTATTTATGATTAAAATTTATTCTCCTGCTTCTATTGGAAATATTAATGTAGGTTTTGATACATTAGGTATAGCATTATCTAGAGTGGATCAAGGTATTTTAGGAGATTTAATAACAATTTCTTCATCTAATAAATTTATATTAATTAATAAAGGCATATTTCTAAATGATTTACCAAAAAATAATTATGAAAATATTATTTTTCATTGTTGGACAAAATTTTGCGATAAAATTGGAAAAAAAATTCCTTTAAAAATAATTTTAGAGAAAAATGTTCCTGTAGCATCAGGACTAGGTTCTAGTGCATGTTCAATAGTTGCATTTTTAAAAGCAATAAATTTGTTTTGTAATAATCCATTAAATAATATTGATTTATTAAAATTAATGGGTGAATTAGAAGGATTATTATCTGGTAATATACATTATGATAATATTGTTCCATGTTTATTAGGAGGGATGAAATTAATATTAATTATTAATAAGAATAATTTAATTATTCAAAATATCCCAATTTTTAAAAATTGGTTTTGGGTAATTGCATATCCAGGTATTAGATTATCTACTTTTTGTTCTAGAAAAGTTTTACCAAAACTATATAAAAAAGAAATTTTAATTAAACAAAGCCAATATCTAGCTGGATTTATTAATGCTAGTCATACAAAACAAGAATTATTAGCATCAAAATTAATGAAAGATTTTATTGCTGAACCATATAGAAAATCTTTAATACCTAATTTTGAAAAAATTTCTTATACAGCTAAAAAATTAGGAGCTTTAAATTATGGAATTTCAGGATCAGGACCTACAATATTTAGTATTTTTAATAATTTAAATTATGCACATAATATGGTTATATGGTTAAAAAAAAATTATTTAAAAAATAATACAGGATTTGTTTATATATGTAAAATTAATAATATAGGTACTCAAATTATGGAGAAAAAATGAAATTTTATAATCTTAATTATCAAAAAGAAAATATAAATTTTTGTCAAGCTTTAAAAAAAGGTTTAGGAAAAAATCAAGGTTTATTTTTTCCTGTAAAATTACCTAAACTAAATAATAAAATAATTAAAAATATATTAAATCTTAATTTTATAGAAAGAAGTAGTTATATAATTTCATTATTCTTAGATGAAAAAGAAATTTCATTGAATGATTTAAAATTACAAGTAACTAAAGCATTTAATTTTCCATTATTATTAAATTTAATTGATAAAAATATTGCTTGTTTAGAATTATTTCACGGTCCAACTTTAGCATTTAAAGATTTTGGCGTCCGTTTTATGGCTCAAATGCTAAATTTTTTTGATAAGAAAAAAATTATTATTTTAACTGCTACTTCTGGTGATACAGGTGCAGCTGTTGCTCATGCTTTTCATAAAATGGAAAATATTGAAGTTGTAATATTATATCCTTATAAAAAAATTTCTATTTTACAAGAAAAATTATTTTGTACATTAGGAAATAATATAACAACAATTGCTATTAAAGGTAATTTTGATGATTGTCAAAAACTTATAAAAAAAACTTTTAGTGATAAAGAACTTAACAAGTTATTATATTTAAATTCTGCAAATTCAATTAATATTAGTAGATTAATAGCTCAAATATGTTATTATTTCGAAGCTTTTGCACAAATTCCTTTAAATAAAAAAAAAAAAAAAATAGTTTTTTCAGTACCTAGTGGAAATTTTGGTAATTTAACTGCTGGATTAATAGCAAAAACAATGGGATTACCTATATATAAATTTATAGCAGCAACTAATATAAATGATACAGTTCCTAGATATTTAAATAAAGGATATTGGAATCCAAAAAAAACAATAGCAACATTATCTAATGCAATGGATGTTAGTATTCCTAATAATTGGCCTAGAATTATAGAAATTTTTAATAAAAATAATTGGAATTTAAATAAATTAGAATCTTTTGCTATTACAGATAAACAAACAATTAAAACAACAATAAATTTTTTTAAAAAATATAAATATATTTTAGAACCTCATTCAGCTATTAGTTTTTGTGCATTAAAAAAACAAATTTTAAATAAAGATATATTTAATGTGTTTCTTAGTACTGCACATCCGGCTAAATTTCAAAATTATATTTATAATACATTACATCAAAAAATATTATTACCTAAAATTTTAATTAATTGTATAGAAAAAAAAAATTTATCTTATATATTATCTAATAATTTTAATGATTTAAAAAATTTTTTAATAAAAAACTATGTAATATAAATTTATTTTAATAAATAATTATGATAATAAACAAATTAACTTATAATCCTCAATATTTTATATTATTTCAAATTTTTGCTATAACTATTAGTTGTTTAGTAATATTAATATCATTATTTTTGGGAGGTCGTTCGTATGGTATAGATAAACAAATCCCATTTGAATCAGGAGTTTATTCTTACGATACTTCTAGAATTAGAATACATATTAATTTTTATTTAATAGCAATATTTTTTATAATCTTTGATATTGAATCTTTATATTTATATTTATGGTCTGTTACTATTAAAATAGTAAAATTAGAAAGTTTTATTGAGGGAATTTTATTTATTTTAACTATTTTAATTACTTTATTTTATTTATTTAAAATGAAAGCTTTAGACTGGAAATATAAAAAAATTTAATTATATAAAAAAATATACATAATAAAATGAAATATATTCTAAATAAAATTAAAAATAATAAAAAAAATTATCCTTTAGAAATAAAAAGAAACATTGATACAGATCCTTTAAATGATCAAATTAGTAAAAATATTTTTTTAGGTAATTTAAAAAAGATTACACATAAAATTATTAATTGGGGAAGAAAAAATTCTTTATGGCCTTATAATTTTGGATTATCTTGTTGTTATGTTGAAATGACTACATCATTTACATCTATTAATGATATTTCCCGTTTTGGTTCTGAAGTATTAAGAGCATCTCCAAGGCAAGCTGATTTTATGGTAATAGCAGGAACATGTTTTTTGAAAATGGCTCCTATTATACAAAGATTATATGATCAAATGTTAGAACCTAAATGGGTAATTTCTATGGGATCTTGTGCTAATTCAGGAGGAATGTATGATATATATTCTGTAGTACAGGGGGTTGATAAATTTTTACCTGTAGATGTATATATTCCAGGATGTCCTCCTAGACCAGAATCATATATACAAGCATTATTATTATTACAAAAATCTATAAATTATGAAAGACGTCCTTTATCTTGGGTTATAGGAGATCAAGGTATTTATAAAGCTAAATTAAAATCATCTAATAAATTTTTTAATGACAAAAATTTTAAATTTAAATCAATAAAAAATATATAATAATAGGATCTATTATGAATAATTTTTTTGATACCATAGTTAAAAAAATAGGAGATACACATAATAAATCTTTTTCTAAAAAAAATATAGAACCGATAATAAATGAATTAAATAGAAAATTTAATTTTAAGGATTTTATTATACAAAATAATATTACTAATAAAATGCCATTAACTATTTGGATTAGATCAAAAGATATAATAAAATTTATAAAATTTTTTTCTGAAATAGATAATCCATATAATATGCTATATGATATGCATGGTATAGATGAAAGATTACATTTTAATAAATTTAATTTAATGAAAAAAATGGATTTTTCATTATTTTATTATTTAATATCTATAAATAGAAATTCTGATATCATCATAAAAATCCCTTTAAAAGAAAATAATTTAAATATAAATACTATCACGAATTTTTTTAAAAATGCTGATTGGTATGAAAGAGAAATTTGGGAAATGTTCGGAATTAATTTTATTAATCATCCTAATTTATCACATATATTATTACCAAAAAACTGGGATTATGGTTATCCTTTACGTAAAGATTTTCCTTCTAGAGCAACTGAATGTACACCTTATTTTTTAACAAAAGAAAAATATAAAAAAGATATTGAATCTACTAAGTTTAATCCAAAAAATTTTAATTTTTTAATAAATAATAAATCAAATAATTATATGTATCTTAATTTAGGACCTAATCATCCTTCAGTTCATGGGGCTTTTAGAATAATATTACAACTATCTGGTGAAGAAATTATACAATGTATCCCAGAAATAGGTTTTCATCATAGAGGAGCAGAAAAAATAGCAGAAAGACAAACATGGCATACATATATACCATATACAGATAGAATTGAATATTTAGGTGGATGTGTAAATGAAATGCCTTATATTCTTGCAATAGAAAAATTAGCTAATATTTCTGTTACAGATAAAATTAAAGTTATTAGAATAATGTTATCTGAATTATTTCGTATTAATAGTCATTTATTATGCTTATCTACTTTTATGCAAGATTTAGGTATAATGACACCTATATTTTTAGTTTTTACAGATAGACAAAAAATATACGATATAATTGAAGCCATTACAGGAGCTAGAATGCACCCTGCTTGGTTTAGAATAGGAGGATTATCACAAGATTTACCTAATGGATGGAATATTTTAGTACAAAAATTATTAGATTGGTTACCTAAACGATTAAATATATATAAAAAAGTAGCTTTGGAAAATAGTATTTTAATATCTAGATCTAAAAATATAGCTTCTTATAATAGACAAGAAGCTATATCTTGGGGGGTTACCGGAACAGGATTAAGAGCTACTGGATTAAATTTTGATATTCGTAAATGGAGACCTTATTCAGGATATGAAAATTTTGATTTTGACATTCCTATAGGACACTCTAATATTAGTGATTGTTATTCAAGAATTTTATTAAAATTTGAAGAAATTTGGCAAAGTTTACATATTATTAAACAATGTTTAAATAACATGCCTTCAGGACAATATAAAGTTGATCATCCTTTAACAACTCCTCCACCTAGAGAAAGAATGTTAAATAATATAGAAAATTTAATTCATCATTTTGTTCAAGTTTCTTGGGGACCATTAATACCTGCTAATGAATCATTTCAAATGATAGAAGCTACTAAAGGAATTAATAGTTATTATTTAATTAGTGATGGAAACACTATAAGTTATAGAACAAGAATTAGAACACCTAGTTTTCCTCATTTACAACAAATACCATCTGTTATTCAGGGTAGTTTAATATCAGATTTAATTACTTATTTAGGTAGTATTGATTTTGTTATGTCTGATGTAGATCGTTAAAGATAATATTATGAAAAAAATAACTAATAATATAAATACATATATAAATAAAAAAGAATTAAAAGTAATTGATAAAATTAAAAGTCATTATGAATCTAATAATGCTGCTATTATTGAAATATTAATATTTTTTCAAAAAAAATACGGATGGATATCTAATGATAATATTGAAATTATTTCTGATCTTTTAAATATAAATCCTTCCGAAATTGATAGTATAGCAACTTTTTATAGTCAAATTTTTAGATCTCCAGTAGGTAAATATGTTATTAAATATTGTGATAGTGTTGTTTGTTATATAACTAAATATAAAAAAATTTTAAAATATATTCAAAAAAAATTAAATATTAAATCAGGACAAACAACATCTAATAAATTATTTACTTTAATACCTATTTGTTGTTTAGGACATTGTGAAAATAGTCCAGTTATAATGATTAATGAAAAAATTTATACTTCATTATCTATTAATTATATAAATCAAATATTGGATAATTATATTAATGAAAATAATAAATCCCAATCCAGAAACACACCCTCTAACATGGCGTATTAATAATAATAAAACAATATTTTTAAAAGAATATATAAAAAAAAATGGTTATCAAAGTTTAAAAAATAGTTTATTAAAATATTCTTCTCAAGATATTATTAATATAGTTAAACAATCAAAATTAAAAGGTAGAGGGGGAGGCGGATTTTATACTGGATTAAAATGGAGTTTAATGCCTCTTAAAAAAGATGATAAAGAGATTCGTTATTTTTTATGTAATGCTGATGAGATGGAACCAGGTACATATAAAGATCGTTTTTTAATAGAACATATTCCTCATCAATTAATAGAAGGTATTATTATTAGTGCTTTTGCTATTCAAGCTAATAAAGGATATATTTTTTTAAGAGGTGAATATATTAACTGTGCAAAAATTTTAAATATAGCTATAAAAGAAGCTTATAAATTAAAATTTTTAGGTAAAAATATATTAAATAGTAATTTTCATTTTGATTTATATCTCCATATGGGGGCAGGAAGATATATATGTGGAGAAGAAACGGCTTTAATTAATTCTTTAGAAGGAAAACGTGCAAATCCTAGATTTAAACCTCCCTATCCTGCTTCAATTGGTTTATGGGGTAAACCAACATGTGTTAATAATGTCGAAACTATATTTAATATACCTAGTATTATCCACTATGGTCCTGTTTGGTATAAAAATATATCTAAAAGTATATATGATACTGGGACAAAAATATTAGGTTTTTCTGGTAATGTAAAAAAACCTGGATTATGGGAATTACCTTTTGGAATAACTGCGCGTGAAATTTTAGAAAAATATGCAGGAGGAATGAAAAAAAAATTTATATTTAAAGCTTGGCAACCTGGAGGAGCAGGAACTGGTCTCTTAACAAAAGATCATTTAGATTTACCAATGGATTTTATGAGTATTAGTCAAGCAGGAAGTAGATTAGGAACAGGAATAGCTATAGCTATAGATCATACTATTAATATAGTATCTTTAGTAAAAAATTTAGAAATTTTTTTTGCTAGAGAATCTTGTGGTTTTTGTACTCCCTGTAGAGAAGGTTTACCTTGGATTGTTAAAATATTAAATAATTTAGAAAAAAAAAGAGGAACTAAAAAGGATATTTTTCTTCTTAAAGACATAAGTCAACAATTAACAAATGGGGGATCTTTTTGTGCTCATGCACCTGGAGCAATGGAACCTTTAAATAGTGCATTAAAATATTTTTTACATGAATTTGAAGATGGAATTATTAATTAAATATTTTTTATATAAAATTATGTTTATTATATTTTTTAAATAAAAGTAAATATACTAAAATAATATGATGGAATTTATATTATGATTAATATTAATATAGAAGGTAATTTTTATAAAGTTAATGAAGAAGATAATTTATTAAAAATATGTTTATCTTTAGGTTTTAATTTACCATATTTTTGTTGGCATCCAATTTTAGGTAGTATAGGTTCATGTCGTCAATGCGCCATAAAACAATACGATAATATGAAAAAAAAAAATGGACAAATAATTATGTCCTGTATGTCTTCTCCTATAAAACAATCATATATTTCAATTAATGATAAAGATTCGATTAATTTTCGTAAAAAAAATATTGAATTATTAATGTTAAATCATCCACATGATTGTCCAATTTGTGATGAAGGTGGTAGTTGTCATTTACAAGATATGACTGTAATGACTGGACATCATGTCCGTAGATATAACTTCTCTAAAAGAAAATATAAAAATCAATATTTAGGACCATTTATATCACACACAATGAATCGTTGTATTACATGTTATCGTTGTCTAAGATTTTATAAAAATTATGCAGATGGTAAAGATTTTAATGTTTTTGGTTCAAAAGATAATATTTATTTTGGAAGATATTTAGATGGTATATTAGAAAATCCATTTTCTGGTAACTTAATTGAAATTTGTCCGACAGGAGTTTTTACAGATAAAACTTATAATATAAATTATTCAAGAAAATGGGATCTTCAATATGCTCCAAGTATTTGTCACCATTGTTCATTAGGATGTAATATTTTTGCAGGAGAACGTTATGGACAATTATCTAGTATACAAAATAGATTTCATGAAAAAATTAATCATTATTTTCTTTGTGATAAAGGTTATTTTGGTTATGGATATACTTTTTTAAAAAATAATCCCATTAAAATAATATATTATAAAAATAATAAAAAATTAATTTTAAATAATAAAAAAATTATTAAAAAAATAACTAATTTAATATTAAAATCAAAAAAAATAATTGGTATTGGATCTCCCCGAGCAAGTATAGAAAGTAACTTTATTTTAAAAAAATTAGTTGGAAAAAATAATTTTTATTTAGGTATTTTAGAAAATGAAAAAAAACAAATTAATTATATTATTAAAATAATACAAAATAAAGATATATATTTTCCTACATTATCTGAAATAGAAAATTATGATGCTATTTTAATATTAGGAGAAGATTTAACAAATACTAATCCTAGAGCTGCTTTAGCTGTAAGACAAGCTATAAAAAATAATTATAATATTCAAAAAGACAAAAATATTCCTTATTGGCATTCTGATGCAATTTTAAATTTTAAAAATAAATTTTCTAATCCATTGTTTATAACAAGTAATGATAAAACATCATTAGATGATATATCTTCATGGAATTATTATGCACCTACTTTAGATCAATCTGAATTTGGTTTTATATTAGCTAATTGTATTAAAAATAAAAATATTAATTTTACTTTAAATGATAAAAATTTAAAAAATCAAATTTTAAAAATAAAAAAAATATTGTTAAATGCTAAAAAACCTTTAATTATTTCTGGAACTGGATCAAGTTCTATAGAATTAATTTCATCATCTTATGCTATAGCTAAAGCATTAAAAGAAAAAAAAAAAAATATAGGTTTATTTTATGTATTAAATAAAGTAAATAGTATGGGAATTGGTTTAATTAAAGGAAAATCTTTACATGATTTATTTACAAAAAATAAATTTAATAATTCTATAGATATAGATACAATTATTGTTATGGAAAATGATTTATACTTTTATGAAGAAAAAAATAAATTAAATAGTTTTTTTAAAAAAATTCCTAATATAATTGTCTTAGATCATATTTTTACTAAAACTATGAAACATGCAAATATAATATTACCAGTATCAAATTTTATAGAAAGTAGTGGTACTGTAATTAATAATGAATGTAGAGCACAAAGATTTTTTCAAGTATATAAACCTTCTTTTTATAATAAAAAAAATTATAGAAAATCTAGTTGGAAGTGGCTATATAAAATATATGCAAAATTAAATAATTTAAATAAAAAAATTACATTAGATGAAATTATTAAAAAATGTGAAGAATGTATCCCAATACTTAACGGAATACATTTAGCATCATATTATTCTAATTATAAAATATATAATAGAAAATTTGCAAGATCTTCAATTAGATTCAGTGGTAGAACATCTATATTATCTAATAATAATGTTCATGAACCTAAACAACCAGAAGATAAAGATACTATTTTTAATTTCTCAATGGAAGGAAATTATAATTCAAATATTAAATGTAATCAAATACCATTTTTATGGTCTCCTGGATGGAATTCTTCTCAATCATTATATAAATTTCAGAAAGAAATAGGAATTTCTTCAAAATATGGTTCTAGCGGATTTAAAATTTCTCAAAAAAAAATTTGTATAATAAATTTTAAAAAAAAAAACTATAATAATAAATTTATTATATCTAATAAATTAATAATTATTTTTCATTATACTTTATTTAATAGTAATAGTTTAATACAAAAATCATCTTTAATACAAAAGTATTTCCCTAATAATTATGTTGTTTTTAATAAAAAAGATGCTGAAAAATTAGGAGTTTTAACTAATAATTTAGTTGAACTACATTGTTTAAACAATATTTTTATATTAAAAGTATCTATTTCAAAATTTTTACATCAAGGATTTATTAGTATACCATTAGGATCAAAAGGAATTTCATTATCCTTCTTAGGAAAAACTATTGAAAAAATAAAGGTATTAAAATGATTTTATTTTCTTTTTTTAATAATATACAATTAAAATTGTTATTAAAAATAATATTTATATTATTATTATTAATAATAAGTGGGGGGTTTTTAAGTTTTGCTGAAAGACGTATATTAGCTTTATTTCAAAATCGTTATGGTCCTAATAGGGTAGGATTATATGGATGTTTACAGATATTAGCAGATATGATAAAAATTTTTTTTAAAGAAGATTGGACTCCAAATTTTTCAAATAAAGTATTATTTAATATTGCTCCAATTATAGCTTTTAATTCATTATTATCTGTATTTGCTACATTACCTATTACTCCTAAATTGATGATATCTAATTTAGATATTGGAATACTTTTTTTTTTTATGATGGCTAGTATTTCTATTTATTCTATTTTATTTGCAGGATGGTCAAGTAATAATAAATATGCTTTGTTAGGAACAATAAGAGGTGTTGCTCAAATAATAAGTTATGAAATTTTTTTAGGTTTATCTTTAATGGGTATCGTTTGTCAAACAGGATCTTTTAATCTATATGATATAGTTTATTACCAGTACAAATATTGTTGGAATATTATTCCTCAATTTTTTGGATTTATATCATTTTTTATTTCCTCTATTGCATTATGTCATAGATATCCTTTTGATCAACCTGAAACAGAACAAGAACTTATTGATGGTTATCATATTGAATATTCTGGAATGAAATTTGGTCTTTTTTTTATAGGAGAATATATTAATATTATAGTTGTATCTTCTTTAATTGTAATTTTATTTTTTGGAGGATGGTTAGGACCATTATTTCCTCCTATAATATGGTATTTAGGAAAAACTTTTATATTTATTATATTATTTTTTTTAATAAGAGCATCATTACCTAGACCTCGTTATGATAAAGTAATGTATTTTGGTTGGTTTACATGTTTACCTTTAACATTAATTAATCTTATTATTACTGCACTTTTCATAATACTAAAATAATTATATTTAAAAAATCATGAAAATAAAAAAATTTTTTATAGGTTTAATAAGTCAAATAAGAAGTATTTTTTTAGTATGGATTAATATTTTTAATAAAAGAGAAACTATAATGTATCCAGAAGAAAAAATTTATTTACCGCCAAGATACAGAGGGAGAATTATATTAACATCTGATTCTAATAATAATGAACGTTGTGTTGCTTGTAATCTTTGTGCAGTTTCATGTCCAGTTGGTTGTATAAGTTTAAAAAAAACAACAAATAAAAATGGGAGATCTTATCCAAAATTTTTTAGAATTAATATATCTAGATGTATTTTTTGTGGATTTTGTGAAGAATCCTGTCCTACAGGAGCTATACAATTAATTCCAGATTTTGAATTATGTGAATTAAATAGAAAAAATTTAATTTATGAAAAAAATGATTTATTAAAAAATAATCAAGGAAAATATACTAAGTATAATTTTTATGATATTTCAGGAGTTAATATTAAAAATAATTATAATAAAAAAGATAAAAATTTAAATATCGAAGTTGATATTAAAAATATATTACCATAATTTTAAATTTAAAAAAGGAATTATATATGGAAATAATATTTTATATTTTAGAATTAATATCAATAATTTGCGTATTTTTAATTATTATTAGTATTAATCCTATTTATGCACTATTATATTTTCTAATTTCATTAATTTCAATATCATGTATATTTTTTATTTTAGGAGATTATTTTGCAGGTTCATTAGAAATTATTATTTATACAGGAGCTATTATTATTTTATTTATATTTGTTTTAATGTTTTTAGATTATAAAAATATTAAATTAGAAGAAAAAAAAATATTTTTAAAAAAAATATTATTTTTATTAATTATATTATTTTCTACTTTATTATTTTTTATACTTATATTTTTTATATTAAAAAATATATATAATACAAAATATATTATTATGAATTTTATTGATATAAAAGATATTGGTATAAGTTTATTTACAAAATATAAAATTATTGTTGAATTAATATCAATACTTTTATTATCTGGAATAATTACTGTTTTACATATAGGTAAAACACAGGAATAATAAAAAATTACTATTAAGTTTTTTTAAAATAAAAGAAGAATATAAAATGATACCTTTATATAATATTTTAATATTTATTATATTAATATTTACTTTTGGATTAATAGGCATAATTATTCGAAATAATATGTTATATATTTTAATTTTTACTGAAATAATGATTAATTCTGCAGCATTATCATGCATAGTTTCTGGTAATTATTGGAAACAAACAGAAGGAGAAATTATGTATATAATATCGATTAGTATATCAGCTATAGAAACTTGTATAAATTTAATTTTATTAATAAAATTATATTATTATAAAAATAATATTAATATTGATTCAATTAGTGAGATGAATGGATGAAATTTCTTTTTTTAATTATTTTAATGCCATTAATTAGTTTTTTAATACTATCATTATTTTCAAATTATCTTAATAAAACTAAAATTTCAATAATTGGAGTCAGTTTTATCGGGATAAGTGCAATTCTTACATTAATTATAGGATATATTTTTATTAAAAATAATATTTTATTATATAAACAAACTTTATGGAAAATATTAAATATTGATTATTTATATATTGATTTTTCTTTATATTTAGATAAATTATCTTTAATTATGTTATTACTTATTACTTGGGTCGGATTTATAATTCATATTTTTTCAATTTGGTATATGGAAAATAAAGAAGGATATGCTAGATTTTTTGCATATACTAATTTATTTATTTCAAATATGATATTATTAATTTTAGCTAATAATTTTATTTTAATGTTTTTTGGATGGGAAGGAGTAGGAGTATGTTCCTATTTATTAATAGGATTTTTTAATAAAAAATTAAAAAATGGATTATCTGCTATAAAAGCTTTTTTAATGACTCGTTTTAGTGATATTTTTTTAATTATTGGGATATTTTTAATATTTAAAGTTTTTAACACTTTAAATTTTTCAAAAATATCATTTTTAATAACATCTTATCCTATTTATTATAAATCATATTATTTAAAAATAATTGCTATAATGTTAATTATAGGATCATTAGGAAAATCTGCTCAATTTCCATTAAATACTTGGTTAATAGATGCTATGGTTGGACCTACTCCTGTATCATCAATGATACATGCAGCTACTATGGTTACAGCAGGAGTTTATTTAATATTACGTAATAATATACTATTTTTAATGAATAATAATATATTATTTTTAACTAGTATTATTGGATCAATAACTTTATTATTATCTGGTTGGGCTGCATTAACACAAAATAATATAAAACGTATTTTAGCTTATTCTACAATGAGCCAACTTGGATATATGTTTTTAGCATTAGGAATTAATTCATTTGATGCTGCTTTATTTCATATAATATCTCATGCTTTTTTTAAAGCATTACTTTTTTTATGTACTGCATCTATTATTATTTCATGTAATAACGAACAAAATATATTTAAAATGGGAGGAATAAAAAAATATTTTCCTTTTATATATTACTGTTTTTTATGTGGTGCTATATCTTTAGCATCACTACCTTTTATAACAATGAGTAGTTTTACTAAAGAAAAAATATTATATGAACTTTTAATAAATAAATATTTTATATTATTTATAATTGGTATTATAGGTAGTTTTTTTACATGTTTATATACAATACGTATGATTTATACCATATTTTATGGTAAAAATAATATTTTACCTATTATTAATAATAAATTTACACATAATTTTCCATTAATAATATTAAGTATACTCTCTAGCCACATAGGTATAAAATTATTACCAATAAAAAATAATATTTTATTACCTAATAAAATATTATTTATTAATAATAATTATAATCATATATTAGAAACAATATCTATTGTTACATTTATAATTAGTTTTATGTTATATATTTTTTATGTTAAAAAAAATTATTTTATTAATAAAATTGTTAATTATTATTATAAATTTTCTTTTATAAATAATTTTTTTTTTAATGGATGTTATATAGATTTTATTTATAAAAAAATTTTTGTAAATATTTTTATGAAAATATTATTAATTATAAAAAATGATCCTATTGCTAAATTTATAGATTTTTTAACGATAAAAACAACAAATCAAATAGGAAATATATTATTATTAAGTCAAAATGGATATATTCGCTGGTATATATCATCAATATATTTAGGAATAATATTAATTCTATTATATTTAATAATATTAATTCATAGTTAATATTAAATTTATAATAAAATTAATATTTTTATATAAAATATAATTAGGAAATTTTATGTTATTACCCTGGTTAATATTAGTACCTTTTATTAGTGGTTTAATTTGTTGGCAAAGTGAAAAAATAAATTTTAAATTACCTCGTTGGATATCTTTAATTTCCATAAGTTTTATTTTCTTATTATCAATTTTACAATATTTTATTTATAAAATTAATTATAATGAAAAAACATTATTTATATATCCTGTCTGGATATCAGAATTTATATTTAACTGGATTCCTAGATTTGGAATACATTTCCATTTAGCAATGGATGGATTATCATTACTAATGATTAATCTTACTGGTTTATTAGGTATAATGGCAATTTTATGTTCTTGGAATGAAATTAAAAAATGGCATGGTTTTTTTCATTTAAATTTATTATGGATTTTAAGTGCTGTTATTGGAGTATTCTTATCCATAGATATGTTTTTATTTTTTTTATTTTGGGAAATTATGTTAATACCTATGTATTTTTTAATATCTTTATGGGGTCATAAAGGTGAAATAGGAAATAGTCGTATAAAAGCTGCTACGAAATTTTTTATTTATACACAATCTAGTGGTTTATTAATGTTATGTGGAATTTTATCTTTAGTTTTTCTAAATCAAAAAATAACTGGTATATTAACTTTTGAATATACTGCTTTATTAAATAATTATATAAATTTAAAAACAGAATTTTTATTAATGTTATCTTTTTTTATAGCTTTTGCAGTTAAATTACCTATAATCCCATTTCATGGATGGTTGCCTGAAGCACATAGTCAAGCTCCTACAGCTGGTTCAGTTGATCTTGCTGGTATTTTATTAAAAACAGCTGCCTATGGTTTATTAAGATTTACTATACCATTATTTCCAATATCATCTTTAAAATTTTCTTTTATTGCAATAATATTAGGAATATCTGGTATATTTTATGGTTCTTTAATGGCTTGTATACAATCTGATATTAAAAAAATTATAGCATATACTTCTATTTCTCATATGGGTTTTATTTTAATGGGGATTTATAGTCATAATAAATTAGCTTATCAAGGAGTTGTTATACAAATGATATCACATGGAATATCAGCTGCAGCACAATTTATTCTTTGTGGACAAATATACGAAAGATTGAAAACAAGAAATATTAAATTAATGGGAGGTATTTGGAATAAATTAAATACATTACCAGGTTTATTTTTATTTTTTTCATTAGCTAGTATTGGTATCCCTGGTACAGGAAATTTTATAGGAGAATTTTTAATTTTATTAGGCACTTTTCATTCATATCCTATATGTACATGTATTGCTTCTTTTAGTTTATTATTTTCTAGTATATATTCTTTAAATATGATGCAAAAAATTTTTTATGGTCCTAAAACTAAAATAAATATTTTTATAAAAAATATGTTCTTAAGAGAAAAAATTATTATTTTTATACTTTTAATTTTATTATTAATTTTAGGTTTTTATCCAAAAATTATTTTAAATATTTCAGATTCTACTATAAATAGTATTTATAATAGAATTATGTTAATTAATTATACATAAAATGTATATATATTTAATTTTAAATAAATTTATCAAATAAAATAGAATTTTTTATGACTAAATCATTAATACCTTTAACTACTATTATTACATTATTAATACTATTATTAATAAAAATATCTATTAGAAGAAACAATTTAACAAGTTTAATTATTACAATTTGGGGATTTATATTAACAATAATATCTATTTTTTATACTAAAAATAATAATTTTCCAATAAATTATTTATTTTTAAATGATATGTATTCAAATTTTTATAATATTATATTAATTTGTAATAATATTATAATATGCTTCATATCATATAAATGGTTATCTAATTTAAAATATTATAAGGATGAATTTTATTTACTAACAATAATATCTACCATTGGTAGTATGGTATTAATAAATTCAAATAGTTTTATTTCTATGTTAGTAGGTATTGAATTAATATCTATACCTATATTTGGATTAATAAGTTATAATATTAACTCAAAATATTCATTAGAAGCTAGTATTAAATATGTAATTTTATCTACTATATCATCATCTTTTATAATACTTGGAATATCTTTTATTTACTTAGATAATGGAAATTTAAATTTTACATTTTTGTTAAATAATTATTTATTTTATCATAGATATTTAGTTAATTATTTAACTACAATTGGATTTTGTTTAATTTTAGTAAGTTTATGTTTTAAATTATCAATAGTACCATTCCATTTATGGACTTCTGATGTATATCAAGGTACTCCTACAGTTGTAACAATGTTTTTAACTACATTTAATAAATTATCTATTTTTATATTTTTAGTAAAATTTTTAATTTATTTTACTCAAATTAATAATAATAAATATTTTTTATATAAAATATTAATATCATTATCAATATTATCTATATTTTTTGGTAATATTATGGGTATTAAAACAAAAAACAATATTAAACGTTTATTAGCATATTCATCTATAGCACATATTGGTTATCTATTAATAATTCTAATTTATAATCAAAAGTATGAAATACATAATCTCTCATTAGAGATGATGGTAATATATATTATTGGATATATAATAAATAATTTAGTTATTTTAGGAATAATAAGTTTATTTGAAAGTTTTAATTTTCAAGAAAAAAATATAGATAAATTATATTATTATCGGGGATTATTTTGGTATGATCCTATACTTGCTTTTATATTTACAATTATGTTGCTATCTTTAGCTGGTATTCCATTAACTATAGGTTTTATATCTAAATTTTATTTAATAGCTTTAAGTATAAAAATTAAAATATGGTATTTAACTATGATTATAGTATTAGGAAGTTCTATGGGTTTATATTATTATTTACGAATTATTATCAGTTTATATTTAATACCATCTAAAATAAATAGAAATTGGTATATTACTAAAATAAAAAATAATAATTTTTATTTTTTTATAAAAAATTTATTTTTAATATTGACATTAATAATAATTATATTAGGTATTTATCCTGAATTTATTATTCATTATATTAAAAATATAATTTAAATTAATATTATTATTTTTATTTAAAATAAAAAAGGTATTTTCTTATTATTTTTATTAAAATTTTTATTATTATAAATAATAAAAAAATATATAAAAAATATTTAATAATTTTACTAAAATCTTTAATCCAAGTAGATATAATTTCACCAAAAAAATATCCAGTAATAGTAAAACAAATAGTCCAAATAATAGCACCAATAATGTTTAATAAAAAAAATTTCATATTAGAAATATTAGTAATACCCATTGTAATTGGACTAATTAATCTAAAACCATAAATAAATCTTGTAATAATTATAAATATATAAGGATAATTTATAATTAAATTATGATATTTTTGAATTTTAAAATTATAATTTTTTAAAAAAGATAAAAATTTTTTACTATATCTTTTACCTATAAAAAATAACACTTGATTACTTATTACAGATCCTGTAATAGTAATAATAATAATTTTATGTAAAAATAATATTTTTTTATGAGCTAACATTCCAGAAATAATAATTAATGTTTCCCATTCAATTAATGATCCTAATAATATAATTAAATAACCGTATTGGTTCATTATTTTAGTTATATTTATATTAAACATGGTTATATCACGTTTATAAAATAAATATTTATAAAATACAATATTTCGGTGAGAAAGGGATTCGAACCCTTGATATGTTTCCATATACATACTTTCCAGGCATGCGCCTTAAACCACTCGGCCATCTCACCATAATTTATATAATAAATATTGTTAAAATATTAATAATATAATAGTATTATACTACTATGTTAAAGAAAAAAAAATTAAAATTTAATTTTTTATTTTATGATTATGAAACTTTTGGTTTAAATCCTCAAAAAGATAGAATTGCACAATTTGCTTGTATACGTACTGATATAGATTTAAATATTATAGAATCACCTATAGTAATTTATTGTAAATTACCTAGTGATTATTTACCTGATCCTAATTCTATTATGATTCATAATATTAGTCCTTATTTAGTTAACTTAAAAGGATTTAAAGAAAATAAATTTGCTAATTTTATTAATAAAATATTTTCATATCCTAATACTTGTATTTTAGGATATAATAATATTAATTTTGATGATGAATTTAGTAAATTTTTATTTTATCGGAATTTTTACGATGCATATAGTTGGTTTTGGAAAAATAATAATAGTCGTTGGGATATATTAAATTTAGTTAGAGCATGTTATGTATTAAGACCTAGTGGTATTTTTTGGCCAAAAATTAATAATATTCCAATATTTAATCTTGAAAAAATAGCTATATTAAATAATATAGTACCATATTATAAATCACATGATGCATTATCTGATGTATATACAACAATATCTATTACTAAATTAATAAAAAATAAACAACCATTATTATACAAATATTTTTTAAAATATAGAAATAAAAAAATATTAATAAAAATTATAAACTTATCAAAAATTCAAATTTTAATTCATATTAGCAATATTTATAAAAATAAAGATAATAATATAAATTGTGTTACACCTTTATTTTGGCATCCAGAAAATAAAAATATATTAATTACGTTTAATCTAAAAAAAAATATAAATAATTTTTTAGAAATTTTAAATAATAAAAATAAAATAAATAGAGAATATATTTTTTTACACATACAATATATTAATTTTAGTAAATCACCATTATTAATGCCAATTAATATTTTAAAAAAAATAGATATTAAACGATTAAAATTTAATATCTTATCTTATATAAAAAATTTTTTAATACTTAAAGAAAATTTTTTAAAAATAAAAAATTTTATTAAATTAAATTTAGTTAATGTTTATAAAAAATATAATGATACAAATATATATAATGTAGATGAACAATTATATAAAAATTTTTTTCCAAATAAAGATCTATATAAATTTAATAAAATAAATAATAAAAAATTTATTTATTCAAATTTAAATAAATTATCTTTTAAAGATAAAAGAGCTAATATTTTATTATTTAAATATAAAGCAAGAAATTTTCCATCTACTTTAAATAAAGTAGAACAAAAAAAATGGAATATATATCAAAAAAATATTTTTAATAAAAAATTTCTTAATAATTATATTTTAAAAATAAAAAAGTTTTTAAAAAATGAATCATGTAATAAAAAAATTCTAGTTTTAAAAAATTTATTAAAATATGTTAAAAAATTATATAATACATTAATTTAATATATGTCCTAATTTTATATTTTTAGTATTTAAATACTTATAATTATAAATATTATAATCTATAATTAATGGGATTCTATCTATAACATTTATACCTTTTTTTTTAAAAATCTTAATTTTATGAGGATTATTTGTTAATAAATTAATATTTAAAATACCTAATATTTTTAATATGTTTATACAAGAAATAAAATTTCTTTCATCTGCTCTAAAACCTAACTTATAATTTGCTTCTATAGTATCTAATCCATGATCTTGTAAATTATATGCTTTAATTTTATTTAAAAGACCAATATTTCTACCTTCCTGTCTGTGATAAATCAATATTCCACAATTAGCTTGAGAAATTTTTTCTAAAGATAATTGTAATTGAGGTCCACAGTCGCAACGTAAACTAAAAAAAGCATCTCCGGTTAAACATTCTGAATGTATCCTTGTTAAAATAATTGAATTTTTATATATTTTTTTTAATCCATATACTAATGCAACATGATGATTCCCTGTATTAATTTCTTCAAAACCTATTATAATAAATTCACCCCATTTTGTTGGAAGTTTTGCTCTAGATACTTCTTTTATATTCATAAAATTTTACCTATAAAATAAAATTTATAATAAAATAAATATTTTATTAAAAAAGAAAATATTTTTTATTAAAGAATATATTTTATTATATTGAATTTTTTATTAAAATAACTTATTTATATAATAAACTATTATTTTTAGGAATTATATGAATTTATTAAAGTCATTAACGACAGTTAGTATAATCACATTATTTTCTAGGTTATTAGGTTTTATTAGAGATAGTCTTATAGCAAAAGTTTTTGGTGCAGGTGTTTATAGTGATTCTTTTTTTATTGCTTTTAAATTACCTAATTTATTACGTCGTATATTTGCAGAAGGAGCTTTTTCTCAAGCTTTTACTCCAATATTAGCTGAATATAAAAATAAAAGAAGTAAAAAAGATACAAAAAATTTTATTGCTTCTACATTAGGTATATTAATTATAATACTCTCTATAATAGTATTATTAGGAATAATTTTTTCCTCTTTCATTATTTCTATAATTGCTCCTGGATTTGTTAATACAGATTTTAAATTAAAACTTACATCTAAAATATTAAAAATTACTTTTCCTTATATTTTATTAATATCATTATCTTCTTTAGCAAGTTCAATTTTAAATATTTGGAAAAATTTTTTTGTACCAGCAGTAACTCCTATTTTATTAAATTTAAGTATGATTTTGTTAATTATTATCTTTCCCAAGTTGTTAGAACCTTCAATTTTAATTTTAGCATGGGCAGTATTAATTGGAGGATTATTACAAATTTCTTATCAATTAATTTATTTAAAAAAAATAAATATGTTGATTATCCCTCATTTTAAAAATTTTGATAAAGGAGTATTAAGAGTTTTTAAAAAAATGGGTACAGCTATTATTGGAGTAGCAGCTACACAAATATCTTTATTAATTAATTCTGCTTTTTCATCTTTTTTAATTACAGGATCTATTACTTGGATTTATTATGCTGATCGTTTAATGGAATTACCTATAGGAATGTTTGGTATAGCATTAACAATAGTATTGTTACCTGCTTTAACTGATTCTTTTACTCAAAATAACGAAAAAGAATATAATCAATTAATGGATATTGGTTTACGTTTATGTTTTTTATTAATAATACCTAGTTCTTTAATTTTAGGTTTTTTATCAAAAACATTATTAATTTCTTTATTTCAATATGGAGCTTTTACTTATTTTGATGTATTAATGACACAAATAAATATTATTATATATTCAGTAGGATTAATATTCCTAATAATTTCTAAGGTTTTGGCAATTGGATTTTATGCTAGACAAGATGTTAATACTCCTGTTAAAATTAATATAATAGTTTTAATTATTACTCAATTATTTAGTCCTTTTTTTATCTTTTTTTTACATCATATAGGATTTCCCATATCTATATGTTTTGCTGCATTTTTAAATGTTATTTTACTATTTAATAAATTAATTAAAAAAAATATTTATAAACCAGAACCTGGTTGGTTTAATTTTTTATTTCGTATTAGTATAGTAACATTTATTTTAAGTATAATTTTATTATTTATTTCTCATATTATTTCTGAAAAATGGTTAATTTTATCATCTTTTAAAATACGTATATTTTTTTTGTTAAGTATTTGTTTATTTATTTTTATTTTATATATAATTATATTATTTTTATTAGGTTTCCGTTTAAAAGATTTTTCTTTAAAAGAAGAAAAATAATCTTTTGTTTTCTTAATAAAATATATAATATAATATTATTAAATTAATAATTTTAATTTTGATAAGAACTAAAATATATATTTTTTTATTTAATAAAATAATATAAATAAATAACCTATATATTTTTTTAAAAAATTAATTATTTTAACTAAATTATAATTTAAATTTTAAATTTTAAATTATTAAAACTAATTTTTATATACTACTTTTTTATATTTTTTATATATTAGAATATATATATATAATTATATTTTTGGGTTATTATATGATAATAAAAGATAAATTAATGCATTTTAAATGTGATGAAAATAATTATAAAGGCTTATATATAACAAAAAATGCTTTTTTACAAATAAATAAAATAATAAAAAAATATAATAATAAAGGCATAAAATTATTTTTAAAAAAATCTGGTTGTTTTGGATTTAAATATAAAATTTTTTTAGTAAAAAATATACCTAATAATGAAATTATATTTAAAAAAAAAAACATATATATTTTTGTAAATAATAAAGATGTTATTTTTATAGATGGGACTATTATTGATTTTACAAAAAATAATTTTAGTCAATCATTTGAATTTTATAATAAAAAAATTAAACAATTTTGTGGATGTAAAAAAAGTTTTAATATTGATTAAAAAAGAAATAATCTTATGAATAAGAATTTAAAATATTTTAGAGAAAAAAAAAGAACATATAAAGAAGGATTTTTTACTGAATTAAAAAATGAAAAATTTATTCCTGGTATTAATTTAGATATAATACATAAAATATCTAAAATTCGTAATGAACCAAAATGGATGTTAAATTTTAGATTACAAGGATATTATTCATGGATAAAACAAAAAGAACCTCATTGGTTAAATGGTTATTATAAAAAATTAAATTATCAAAAATATATATATTATTCAGCTCCTTCATATAATTTAAAAATTAATAATAATATTAAAAATAAATACTTAACATCTGAAGTAAAAAATACATTTAATAAGTTAAATGTTCCTATTAATGATAATTCTAATATAGCCATAGACGCTATCTTTGATTCTGTATCAGTTATTACAACTAATCAAAAAAAATTATTAAATCAAGGAATTATTTTTTGTTCATTAAATAATGCTATAAAAAATTATCCTGAATTAGTTAAAAAATATCTAGGTTCAGTAGTTCCTGCTAATGATAATTTTTTTGCATCATTAAATGCTGCTGTAGCTTCTGATGGTACATTTATATATATTCCAAAAAATACACATTGTCCTATAGATTTATCTACTTACTTTAGAATTAATGAAAAAAATATTGGACAATTTGAACGTACTATTTTAATTGCTGATGAAAATAGTTATCTTAATTATATAGAAGGATGTTCTGCTCCCATTAGAAGTAAATCTCAATTACATGCTGCTGTTGTTGAAGTAATTTTACATAAAAATGCTCAAGTAAATTATTCAACAGTACAAAATTGGTTTTCAGGAAATATTAAAGATAAAGGAGGAATTTTAAATTTTGTTACTAAAAGAGCAATATGTAAAGGAAAAAATAGTAAAATGTCTTGGACGCAATCAGAAACAGGAGCTGCAATTACTTGGAAATATCCTAGTGTTATTTTAGAAGGAGATAATTCTATAGGAGAATTTTTTTCTGTTTCTTTAACAAATGGGTATCAACAAGCTGATACTGGTACAAAAATGATTCATATAGGAAAAAATACAAAATCAAAAATAATCTCTAAAAGTATTTCTACCGAATATAGTAAAAATACTTACAGAGGATTAGTTTCTATTAATAAAACTGCAGAAAACTCTCGTAATTTTACTCAATGTGACTCAATTTTAATTGGTTCTAAATGTAGTACACATACATATCCTGTTTTAAATATATTAAATAATACCGCCCAAGTTGAACATGAGGCTACTACTTCTAAAATTGAAGAAGAACAAATATTTTTTTGTTTACAAAGAGGATTAAATATAGAAGATGCTATTTCTCTTATTATTAATGGATTTTGTAAAGAAGTGTTTGTTAAATTTCCTTTAGAATTTGCAATTGAAGCACAAAAATTATTATCTCTTCATTTAGAAGATAGTATTGGATAATATATTTAATATATAATTAAAAGAAAATTATGTTAAAAATTAATAATTTACAAGTTAATATAAATAATAAAATTATTTTAAATAAATTTAATTTAAAAATAAATCCTGGAGAAATCCATGCAATTATGGGACCTAATGGTTCAGGAAAAAGTACATTATCATATGTATTGTCTGGTAAAAAAGAATATATTATTTCTAAAGGAGAAATATATTATAAAAATGAAAATTTATTATTTATGAAACCTGAAATTAGAGCTAGAAAAGGAATTTTTGTATCTTTTCAATATTTAATTGAAATACCAGGAGTAAGTAACAATATATTTTTATATAATTCCTTAAAAGCTATAAAAAAATATCAAGAAAAAAAACAAATAGATAGATTTACTTATAATAAAATTATTAATGAAAAAATTAAAATTTTAGGGAAATCAAAAGATTTTTTACAACGTTTTGTTAATGTTGGTTTTTCTGGTGGAGAAAAAAAAATTAATGATGTATTTCAGATGCTCGTATTAGAACCTGATTTATGTATTTTAGATGAAATAGATTCTGGATTAGATATAGATGCATTAAAATTAGTATGTAAAATAATTAATTTTATGAAAAATTCAAATAGATCTTTTTTAATTATTACACATTATCGTCGTATTCTTGATTATATAAATCCTGATTATGTTCATATTTTATATAATAAAAAAATTATACAATCAGGTAATTGTAATATTATTTCTTATTTAGAAAAATACGGATATGGATATTTTAATGAAAAATAATATTTATAAACAAATAAAAAATATTTACAAATTACATAAAAAATATCATTTTTCTAAGAAATCAGAATTTAATTGGTTAAAATTTAAAAATATCTTTAAAAATAAATTATATGATAATAATAAAAAAAATTTTTTAAACTATATTAATAATAATATATTAATAAATAATCAAAATTTAATTTTAAATATTCACAAACTAAAAAAATTTTTATTTAAAATAGATGCAATTATAATATGTTTTATTAATGGTAAAATAAATAAAAATATTAGTAATATAAATAATTCGTATTATGATATAGATATAAAAAAATATAATACTATTAATCTTGAAAATATTTGTTATCAACAAAATATTTACACCTACTTATCTGAATCTTTAACTAAAGAAATAGTAACAATTAATATTCATAATAAAAAAAACATTAATATTAAACCTCTTTATTTAATTTATTTTAATATAAATAATGAAGAAAATAAAATTTTTATGTCTAATCATAGAAATTATTTTTATTTAAATAATAAATATCCTTTAACATTTATTGAACATCATATAAATATAAACCAATTATATTTAAATAATGTTTATAACACTTTTATTTTAAATAATAATACTCAATTAGAGTATTATAAATTTTTTACAAATGAAAATAAAAATAAAAATTATTTTATTATAAATAATGAATTTTATCTATATAATAATGTTTTTTTAAAAAAATATGATTTATTAATGTCTAATAAATATGTAGAACAAAATAATAATTTTAAATTTATAGGAAAAAAATCAAAATTAATATATAAAAGTATATCATTAGCTAAAAATAATAATTTAATAAATTTAAATAATTATGTTGAACATAACAAAGAAAATTGTTGTAGTATTCAAAAACATAAAACTATTACATTAGATAATTCTATTGTTAATTCAATTGGTTTATTAAAAATTAATAAAAATGCTATAAAAACAGATGGACAAATAAATTATAGTAGTTTATTATTAAGTAAATTATCAAAAGTAAATATACAACCAGGATTAGATATATTAAATCACGATGTAAAATGTGCACATAGTGTTTTTACAGGAAAATTAGATTATGATCAAATTTTCTTTTTAAGAATGAGAGGAATAAGTTTTAAAAAAGCGTATAATATATTACTTATATCATTTATCTTAGATTCTTTAAAAGAAATTAATAATAATTATTTAAAAAAAAAATTTTTAAAAAAAATATTGTTTTATTTATCGGTAGAGAATTTTTTTCATGAGTTTTAATATAAAAATTATTAGAAAACAATTTCCAATTTTATTTAATAAAATTAATGGAAAAAATCTTGTTTATCTAGATAATGCAGCTACTGTTCATAAACCTAAAAAAGTAATTTCAGCATTAAATAATTTTTATAAAAATGAATATTCTTCAGTAAATAGGGGTATATATAGTTTAAGTATAAATGCAACAAATAAAATGGAAAATATACGTTATAAAATATCAAAATTTATTAATGCAAAATATACTGAAGAAATAATTTTTACTAAAAGTACAACAGAAAGTATTAATTTAATTGCAAACACCTGGGGTTTAAATAATATATTATCATATAATAATATTATTATTTCTGAAATGGAACATCATTCTAATATTATTCCATGGAAAATATTATCAACAAGAATAGGTTTTAATATACGTGTAATTCCATTAAATAAGAATGGAGAATTAGAATTAAATAAAATTAATAATTTAATTGATAAAAATACTCGTTTAATATCAATTACATATATTTCAAATATTTTAGGAACTATTAATCCAATTAATCATATAATTAAGTTAGCTAAAAAAAAACAAATTATAACTTTAATAGATGGAGCTCAAGCTATTGCTAATAAAAAAATTGATGTTCAAGATTTAAATTGTGATTTTTTTGTTTTTTCTGGTCATAAAATTTTTGGTCCTACTGGAATAGGTATATTATATGGAAAAAAAAAAATATTAGAATCAATGCCTCCGTGGCAAGGTGGAGGTGGGATGATTATGGATATACATAAAAATAAATTTATTTGGGAAAAAATACCTTGGAAATTTGAAGCAGGATCACCTAATATAGCTGGTATTATAGGATTAGGAATAGCAATATCATGGTTTATGTCTTTTAATATAAAGGATATAATTAACCATAATAGATTTTTAACAAAATATACTTTAAAAAAACTTAATAGTATACCAAATATAAAAATATTTGGAAAAAAAAAATTTAGTAAAAATAGAATAGGTATAATTTCATTTAATGTAGGAAAACATCATTGTTATGATGTAGGTAGTTTTTTAGATCAATATGGAATCGCTATTCGTACTGGTCATCATTGTTCTATACCTGTTATGAAATATTTTAATGTTACATCTATGTGTAGAATTTCATTTTCTATTTATAATAATAAAAATGATATTAATTTTTTTATAGAAAAATTAATTTATATAAATAATTTATTAAGTAAATAATTATGTCATATAGTTTACCATGTATAAATGAAATTAAAAATAACTTTATAAGTTGTAATAATTGGGAAGAAAAATATTTGTATATAATTGAATTAGGTAATCAAATACCTCTTTTATCAAAAAAAGAATATTCTTCAGAAAATTTTATACCAGGATGTCAAAGTAGAGTATGGATTTCTATGAAAATTAATTCTTATAATAATATCCAATTTAAAGGTGATAGTGATTCTTCCATAGTTAAGGGATTATTAACAATTATCTTTATTTTTTATAACAAAAAAACTTATAATGAAATTATTTCTTTTGATATTAAATCATGTTTTAACCAATTAAATTTTAATAGATATTTAACTTATTCTAGAATACAAGGTATTAATATTATTATAAAAACAATTAAAAATAAATTAAAAAATTTAATAATCAATTAAAAGTTAATAAATTAAAATTTTATAAAATAAATTTTATTATTTTTTAAATAAAATAGTCTAGGAAATATAAATTTTATGAAAAAAACAAAAATAGTTTGTACTATAGGACCCAGTTCTGAATCTAAATATATTTTATCAAATTTATTAAATTTAGGTATGAATGTTATAAGATTAAATTTTTCACATGGGACTCATGATGATCATCAAAAACGTATTGATACTTTAAAAAAAATTATAAAACAAACAGGTAAAAATGCAGCAATTTTATTAGATACTAAAGGTCCTGAAATACGGACTATGAAATTATATCAAGGTAAAGATATATATTTAAATGCTGGAGAAAAGTTTATTTTAACTACTGATAAATCTGTAATTGGTAATAATAAATGTGTTGCTATTACATATTCTAGTCTTATAAATGATTTAAATATAGGAAATAAAATATTAATAGATGATGGTTTAATAGCAATGAAAGTATTAAAAATTACTCATGATAAAATAATATGTAAAATATTAAATAATGGAAAATTATCAGAAAATAAAAGTATTAATCTACCTGGAATATCTATAAAATTACCTTCTCTATCAAAAAAAGATAAATATGATTTAATTTTTGCATGTAAAAATAAAATAGATTATATTGCCGCTTCTTTTATTAGAAAAAAACAAGATGTTTTAGAAATAAAAAATTTTTTAAAAAAACATAATGGAAATGATATTAAAATTATCTCAAAGATTGAAAATCAAGAAGGATTAAATAATTTTGATGAAATATTAGAAGTATCGGATGGAATAATGGTTGCTAGAGGTGATTTAGGGGTAGAAATTCCTGTAGAAAATGTTATTTTTGCACAAAAAATGATAATTAAAAAATGTAATTATTTTGGAAAAATAGTAATAACTGCAACACAAATGTTAGATTCTATGATTAAAAATCCTAGACCAACTAGAGCTGAAGCCGGTGATGTAGCTAATGCTATTTTAGATGGTACAGATGCTGTTATGTTATCTGGAGAAAGTGCTAAAGGTAAATATCCATTAGAATCTGTATCTATTATGTCTACAATTTGTGAAAGAACAGATATTACAATGACTAATAGAATAAATTTTTATGATAATACAGATATGAGTATTACAGATGCAGTATGTCGTAGTGCAGTTGAAATTGCAGAAAAATTAAAAGCTCCTTTAATAATTGTAGCTACTCAGTTAGGAAAATCTGCAAAATCAATAAGAAAATATTTTCCTAAAGCAATAATTTTAGCTTTAACTACAAATAAAAAAACTGTAAAACAATTAATTTTAAGTAAAGGAATAATTCCTAAACTAGTTGATAAAATATCATCTACAGATGATTTTTATATTATAGGAAAAAAGGTAGCTTTAGCTAGTAAATATGCTACAAAAGGAGATGTTATTGTTATGGTTTCTGGGGCACTTGTTCCTAGTGGAACAACAAATACAACATCTGTACATATTATATAATAATTATTATTAATTTATATTTCTTTAATATAAATAAAATTATAAAATATTAATTTTGTCTAATTTTTTTTATAATAATATGTAATTTTTTAATTAAAAAAATAATTTCCTCTTCAGTAGTAAATCTTCCAAAAGAAATACGAATAGAACTTTGGATTAATTCTTTTTTTAATCCTAGAGCTCTCAAAACATGAGAAATATTATATTTATTTGAATTACATGCTGAAGAAGATGAAATAATAATATTTTTCATTTCTAACATAAGAATTTTATTAAAAATATTTTTAAACCCTATATTAATTATATAAGGAGAACTATTTTTAAAATTTCCATTTAAATATATACCTGAAATATTTTTTATTCCATTCCAGAACTTTTTTTTTAATATTTTTATTCTTTTTTTTTCCTGTTTTATTTCATTATTAGCAATAATTAATGCTGTTGACATACCAATAATTTGATGAGTAGCTAAAGTACCTGATCTTAATCCTTTTTCTTGACCTCCACCATGTAATAATGGTGTTAAAATTATTTTAGATTTTTTTTTTACATATAAAACTCCAATTCCTTTTGGGCCATAAAATTTATGGGAAGAAAATGATAATAAATCAATATTCATTTTTTTTAAATTTAATGAATATTTACCTATACTTTGTGTGGCATCTACGTGAAAAAATACATTTTTTTTTTTACATATATTCCCAATAGTTTCAATATTATTGATTGTTCCTATTTCATTATTAATATGCATTATAGAAACTAAAATAGTTTGATTTATAATTTTATTATCTAATAAGATTAAATCTAAAATTCCAGTATTTGAATTGGTCATATATATAATTTTTATACCTAATTTTTTTAAAAAATTACAAGTTTCTAATACAGATTTATGTTCCATATTACTTGTAATTATATATTTTTTTTTATTAGTAAAATAACTATATATAATACCTTTAATAGCTAAATTTATAGATTCAGTTGCACTAGATGTAAAAAATATTTCTTCTTGTTTACTACCAATAATATTTGCTATATTTATTCTAGCATTTTCAATTTCATTTTTTGTTTTTATTCCTAAATAATTTGAAGCAGATGAATTACCAAATATTCCATCTATAGTAAAATAATTATTCATTTTTTCTAAAACTCTTTGATCAATAGGAGTTGTAGAAGCATAATCTAAATAAATTAATTTTTTCATAATTTAATATATAAATGTTTAATTTAAATATTTTAAAAAATTTTATAAATTTATAATAAATAATATATATTATTTGTTATAAAATAACATTATTTATATCTTAAATATAAATATTGTAAATAAATTAGGATTTTTTATGAAAAAAATATTTTTAAAATCACAAACCACAATATTTATTTTTGATTCTGGATTAGGTGGTATTACAATTTATAATTATGTAAAAAGTATTTTTTTAAATATAAATTTTATTTATTTATTAGATAATAAATATTTTCCATATGGAAATAAATCAAAAAATTTTATTTTAAAACGTTTAATTAAAATTTTAAAAAAAATTTCAAATCATTATAATATTACATTAGCAATTATTGCATGTAACACTGCTAGTGTTTCTAGTTTACCAATTATAAGAAATTATTTTAATTTTCCTATTATTGGAGTTTCTCCTGCTATAGATTTAGCTATAAAAAAAACTAAAAATAATGTAATTGGACTTTTAGCAACAAATACTACTTTAAAAAATTATGATATTAGAAAAAAAATTAATTTTTTAAATAAAAAATATGAAATAAAAACAATATCATCTTCAAAATTAGTTTTTTTAGCAGAAAAAAAATTATTAGGATATGAAATTATGATAAATGAAATAAAAAAAATTTTTAAATCTTGGTATGATTTAAAAATATTTCCAGATACCATAATTTTAGGTTGTACACATTTTCCATTAATTTTAAATGAATTAAAAACTATTTTTCCTAAAAAAATATATTTTTTAGATTCAAAAAAAAATATTATTTTAAAATTTAAAAAAAATATAAATTATAATCAAACAAATATAAAAAAAAAAGAAAATATTGTTTTTTATACTAAAAAAAATCAATATCTAAAAAAAATAGAATTTCTTTTTTCAGAAAAAGGTTTTAAAAATATTTATAGATTTAAAATATAAAAATATAATTTTCTTTAAATTTTAAATAAAATACTTGACTATTTATTATGAATATGTAAGATAGTTAATATTGTTTTGTTGTTCTTTTAAAATTTATAAAAGATTTTTAAGGGCACTCTTTAAGAGTATTATTAAATTTGTAAATTTGTAAATTTGTAAATTTGTAAATTTGTATTTTTTTTTATAAATATAATTTATAAATTTATTTTATTAAAGTTTCTTATATAATTGAAGAGTTTGATCATGGCTCAGATTGAACGCTGGCGGCAAGCCTAACACATGCAAGTCGAGCGGCAGCGAAATGAAAAAAATTGTAAAATTTTTTTTATTGTCGGCAAGCGGCGGACGGGTGAGTAATATCTGGGGATCTGCCTTTTGGAGGGGGATAACTATTGGAAACGATAGCTAATACCGCATGATGTCTTTACGACTAAAGTAGGGGATTTTATATTTATATAGAACCTTATGCCATTAGATGAACCCAGACGGGATTAGCTAGTAGGTAGAGTAAAAGCCTACCTAGGCTACGATCCCTAGCTGGTCTGAGAGGATGATCAGCCACACTGGAACTGAGACACGGTCCAGACTCCTACGGGAGGCAGCAGTGGGGAATATTGCACAATGGGCGAAAGCCTGATGCAGCTATGCCGCGTGTATGAAGAAGGCCTTAGGGTTGTAAAGTACTTTCAACAAGAAAGAAAAGATAGAATCTAATAAATTTTATCGTTGACGTTACTTGTAAAAGAAGCACCGGCTAACTCCGTGCCAGCAGCCGCGGTAATACGGAGGGTGCGAGCGTTAATCGGAATTACTGGGCGTAAAGAGCACGTAGGCTGTTAATTAAGTCAGGTGTGAAATCCCTAAGCTTAACTTAGGAACTGCATTTGAAACTGATTAACTTGAGTTTCGTAGAGGGGGGTAGAATTCCAGGTGTAGCGGTGAAATGCGTAGATATCTGGAGGAATACCAGTGGCGAAGGCGACCCCCTGGACGAATACTGACGCTCAGGTGCGAAAGCATGGGGAGCAAACAGGATTAGATACCCTGGTAGTCCATGCTGTAAACAATGTCGACTTGAAGGTTGTAAGCTTGACTTATAGCTTTCGTAGCTAACGCGTTAAGTCGACCGCCTGGGGAGTACGACCGCAAGGTTAAAACTCAAATGAATTGACGGGGGCCCGCACAAGCGGTGGAGCATGTGGTTTAATTCGATGCAACGCGAAAAACCTTACCTGGTCTTGACATCCATGGAATTTAATAGAGATATTTTAGTGCCTTCGGGAACCATGAGACAGGTGCTGCATGGCTGTCGTCAGCTCGTGTTGTGAAATGTTGGGTTAAGTCCCGCAACGAGCGCAACCCTTATCCTTTGTTGCCATCAGTTCGGCTGGGAACTCAAAGGAGACTGCCGGTGATAAACCGGAGGAAGGTGAGGACGACGTCAAGTCATCATGGCCCTTACGACCAGGGCTACACACGTGCTACAATGGTATATACAAAGGGAAGCATCCTCGCAAGAGTAAGCGAATCTCACAAAATATATCTTAGTTCGGATTGGAGTCTGCAACTCGACTCTATGAAGTCGGAATCGCTAGTAATCGTAGATCAGAATGCTACGGTGAATACGTTCCCGGGCCTTGTACACACCGCCCGTCACACCATGGAAGTGGGTTGTAAAAGAAGTAAGTTGCTTAACCTTTAATTTTCTAAGGAGGGCGCTTACCACTTTATGATTCATAACTGGGGTGAAGTCGTAACAAGGTAACCGTAGGGGAACCTGTGGTTGGATCACCTCCTTTACTATAA
>NZ_CP046182.1:0-2223 GCF_012567545.1 Enterobacteriaceae endosymbiont of Donacia fulgens | reverse complement strand
TTATAGTAAAGGAGGTGATCCAACCACAGGTTCCCCTACGGTTACCTTGTTACGACTTCACCCCAGTTATGAATCATAAAGTGGTAAGCGCCCTCCTTAGAAAATTAAAGGTTAAGCAACTTACTTCTTTTACAACCCACTTCCATGGTGTGACGGGCGGTGTGTACAAGGCCCGGGAACGTATTCACCGTAGCATTCTGATCTACGATTACTAGCGATTCCGACTTCATAGAGTCGAGTTGCAGACTCCAATCCGAACTAAGATATATTTTGTGAGATTCGCTTACTCTTGCGAGGATGCTTCCCTTTGTATATACCATTGTAGCACGTGTGTAGCCCTGGTCGTAAGGGCCATGATGACTTGACGTCGTCCTCACCTTCCTCCGGTTTATCACCGGCAGTCTCCTTTGAGTTCCCAGCCGAACTGATGGCAACAAAGGATAAGGGTTGCGCTCGTTGCGGGACTTAACCCAACATTTCACAACACGAGCTGACGACAGCCATGCAGCACCTGTCTCATGGTTCCCGAAGGCACTAAAATATCTCTATTAAATTCCATGGATGTCAAGACCAGGTAAGGTTTTTCGCGTTGCATCGAATTAAACCACATGCTCCACCGCTTGTGCGGGCCCCCGTCAATTCATTTGAGTTTTAACCTTGCGGTCGTACTCCCCAGGCGGTCGACTTAACGCGTTAGCTACGAAAGCTATAAGTCAAGCTTACAACCTTCAAGTCGACATTGTTTACAGCATGGACTACCAGGGTATCTAATCCTGTTTGCTCCCCATGCTTTCGCACCTGAGCGTCAGTATTCGTCCAGGGGGTCGCCTTCGCCACTGGTATTCCTCCAGATATCTACGCATTTCACCGCTACACCTGGAATTCTACCCCCCTCTACGAAACTCAAGTTAATCAGTTTCAAATGCAGTTCCTAAGTTAAGCTTAGGGATTTCACACCTGACTTAATTAACAGCCTACGTGCTCTTTACGCCCAGTAATTCCGATTAACGCTCGCACCCTCCGTATTACCGCGGCTGCTGGCACGGAGTTAGCCGGTGCTTCTTTTACAAGTAACGTCAACGATAAAATTTATTAGATTCTATCTTTTCTTTCTTGTTGAAAGTACTTTACAACCCTAAGGCCTTCTTCATACACGCGGCATAGCTGCATCAGGCTTTCGCCCATTGTGCAATATTCCCCACTGCTGCCTCCCGTAGGAGTCTGGACCGTGTCTCAGTTCCAGTGTGGCTGATCATCCTCTCAGACCAGCTAGGGATCGTAGCCTAGGTAGGCTTTTACTCTACCTACTAGCTAATCCCGTCTGGGTTCATCTAATGGCATAAGGTTCTATATAAATATAAAATCCCCTACTTTAGTCGTAAAGACATCATGCGGTATTAGCTATCGTTTCCAATAGTTATCCCCCTCCAAAAGGCAGATCCCCAGATATTACTCACCCGTCCGCCGCTTGCCGACAATAAAAAAAATTTTACAATTCTTTTTATTTCGCTGCCGCTCGACTTGCATGTGTTAGGCTTGCCGCCAGCGTTCAATCTGAGCCATGATCAAACTCTTCAATTTTTAAAAAAATAATTTAAAATAAACAGCTTCTAAAAATTGAATGCCCACATTTATTTTCTAATTAATTATTAAAGAACAAAATAATATCTTTTATAAAAGATTTATTTATTAATAAAATTAATATACTAGTTAGTTTTAATAAAGTCAAATTTAATTTTTATATTAAATATATTTAATTTTTAATATTTTATATTTTAAAATACCTTTTGGAGTTTGTACTTTTATAATATCATTTTTTTTTTTTCCAATTAATGCTCTAGCTAAAGGAGCATTAATTGAAATTAAATTATTTTTTAAATCTGCTTCATCATTACCAACAATTTTATAAAAAATATTTTTATTAGTTATAATATTTTCTATATAAACTGTAGAACCAAAAATAATTCTATTATGATGTAAAAATTTTGTAATATCTATTACATTAGCATTAGATAATTTAATTTCTATTTCTTTTATACGACCTTCACAAAAACTTTGTGCTTCACGAGCTGCTTGATATTCAGCATTTTCTTTTAAATCACCATGTTTTCTTGCTTCAATAATAGCATTAATAATTTTTGGTCTCTCTATATTTTTTAATTTAATTAATTTTTTTTGTAATTTTTTTATACCTTGTAAAGTCATCGGAATTTGATTTTTCAT